>JAFEEV010000050.1 GCA_018240935.1 Pseudomonadota bacterium | reverse complement strand
TGTCGCTGCCGGAGTTCCATGCGGTGTTGGAAAGGGATGGAATTCACTACAGCAAATTCCGCGATGAAATTCGCGAAGAAATGATTATGGCGCGGCTTAAGGAGCGGGAAATCAAGCATCAAGTCAATGTGACCGAAGGGGAAGTCGATAATTACCTGCATACGCAAAAAACGACTTCCGAGGGACAAGACGAATACCGTCTTGCGCATGTTCTGATACTGGTACCGGAAAATACCGCTCCCAGTCAGATTCAGCAAAGAGCCGAGCGGGCGAAACTGGCTTACGAAAAAATCAAGCAAGGCGTGGAGTTTTCCCAGGTCGTGACGGAGTTTTCCGATGCGCCCGATGCCAAGACCGGCGGCATCATCGAATGGCGACCGATCACACAAATGGGGCCGACCTTCGCGGAATTACTGCAACCGATGCAGCCCGGCGATGTGACGCCGGTGGTGCAGAGTCCGAGCGGTTTTCATATTTTCAAGCTGCTCGGCAGGCGTGCTCAGGAAACACAAACCGTCATCATCGACCAGACGCACGCGCGCCATATTCTGATCAAGATTAACGAATTGACTTCGGAGAACGAGGGTAAGCAGAAGATTCTTCAAATTAAGGAGCGGTTGGATCGCGGAGAAAGTTTTGAAGAAGTCGCGAAACTGTATTCCGAAGATACCAGTGCGTCGTCCGGCGGCGATCTCGGCTGGCTCTCACCGGGCGATACCGTACCCGATTTTGAGCGGGCGATGAACGCACTGTTGCCGGGCCAGATCAGCGATCCTGTGCGGACGCAATTCGGCTGGCATTTGATTCAAGTGCTGGAACGCCGTTCGCAGGACATCAGTCAAGACCGGCGGCGTCAGGCGGCAAGACAAGCAATACGGTCACGCAAGGCCGATGTGGTGGTACAGGAATGGTTGCGGCAACTGCGCGATCAGGCGTATGTGGAATACCGGTTGGATGATGAACATGAGCACTAGATTTTTTCCGGCGTTGGCACTGACACCCGGCGAGCCTGCCGGGATCGGCCCCGATTTATGTGTACAGATCGCGCAGCATCCGCTGTCGTGCCAATTGATCGTCATCGCGGACGGCGAGTTGTTGCTGGCGCGGGCGCGGCAGTTGAAATTGCCGCTGAAGCTGATCGATGTTTCTGTTGCCGCGCCTGATCTGCACAAGCCGGGCAGTTTGCAATTCATCCATGTTCCCATGGCGCAACCGGCTGTTCCGGGAACGCTCAATCCGGCGAATGCGCAGTATGTGCTGGAAACTTTGCGTTTCGCGGTTACTGCCTGCCAGTCCGGGCGGTTTCACGGCATGGTCACGGCCCCGGTGCACAAAGGCGTGATCAATGACGCCGGTATTCCTTTCACCGGTCATACCGAGTATTTGTCGGAGCTGCTGCACAGTCCGGTGGTTATGATGCTGACCGGCGGCAATATGCGGGTGACACTGGCGACCACGCATTTACCGCTGAAGGATGTGGCTGCGGCGATCACGGCGGATAGAATCGAAAGCAAATTACGTATCATCCAGCGTGATCTGATCACGCGCTTCCTGCTGGAACAACCGCGCATCGCCGTTGCCGGGCTTAATCCGCATGCCGGTGAATCCGGTCATCTGGGGCGGGAGGAAATCGACATCATCATTCCCGTGCTGAATAAACTGCGCGCGGAGGGCATGCAACTGATCGGTCCGGTGCCGGCGGATACTTTGTTCAGTCCGGCGCAGCTCAAGCAATACGATTGTATTTTTACCATGTATCATGACCAGGGATTACCGGTTCTGAAGCACGCCAGTTTTGGCGGCGGCGTGAATATTACGCTAGGACTTCCGATCATCCGTACTTCGGTAGATCACGGCACCGCGCTGGAGCTGGCCGCAACAGGCCGCGCGAATCCGGGCAGTTTATTGACGGCCATTGAAATGGCCATGCAGTTGACCAAGAATCAAGCGCAATTCTTCCGCCATGCGCCATAATCCGCGCAAGCGCTTCGGCCAGAATTTTCTGGTTGACCAGCACATGATTGCGCAAATCATCACTGAAATTCATCCGCAAAAAAGCGACCGGTTGATTGAAATCGGCCCCGGCCTGGGCGCATTGACGCGTCCTTTGCGGCAAGCCGCCGGTCACATGCATGTCGTCGAAATCGACCGCGATATCGTGGCGCGGCTGGAAAAGGAGTTCACACCGGATCAGTTGACCATTCACGCCACCGATGCGCTGAAATTCGATTTTTCCGCGCTGGGCGGCAAGCTGCGCATCGTCGGTAATTTACCTTACAACATTTCAACACCCTTGCTGTTTCATCTGAGCCAATTCTCCGGTCATATTCTCGATATGCATTTCATGTTGCAGAAGGAAGTCGTGGATCGCATGGTCGGTGCGCCCGCCACGTCCGATTACGGACGGCTTTCCGTCATGCTGCAATACCGCTTCGATATGGAATATGTGTTCAGCGTTCCGGCGGAATCGTTCCGTCCCGTGCCGAAGGTTGAATCGGCCATTGTTCGTATGATTCCACGCGATGCATCAACGCGGATCGTCAAGGATGAAGCGGTATTCTCGCAAATTGTCACGGCGGCATTTTCGCAGCGCCGCAAAACGCTTCGCAATACCTTGCAGCAGCATTTGACGAGTGATGATTTCAGCGCATTGGGTATCGATCCTGGACTGCGCGCCGAAAATTTATCGGTGAGTGAATTCGCCGCGATCGCAAATTTCTTGTCCTGAGAGTTGGCATTGTATTTTTGCTGATTCCAATTGATTAACCCGATTTTCCGTCAACTAAAGCACAGCAGGTTTATTGGCAAGCTCATTGGTATCTCGCGCGGAATCAAACGGAAAATATTTCTGCAAGTGTGCACCGATGGCATCGATACCCGCGATGACACCGGCTTCGAACCGCTGCTGTTGAAATGCCGATTGCATCGTGCGGCAAATGGTCTGCCATTCCGCCTCCGGGACTTTGGCATGAATGCCGCGATCGGCGATGATCTCTACCGTGCGATCGGCTAATAACAAGTAAATGAGCACGCCGTTATTGTGTTCGGTATCCCAGACCCGCAGTTGCGAAAATACTTCAAGGGCGCGTTCCCGGGCGCTCTGATTTCTGAGCAGCGGGAGCGTATTCAGCGCCGCTTCCACGGCGAAACAAATTTCCCCGCCGTGTTTCATTTCCGATTGCACAATTGCTTGCTCGATAGCGGCAAGCGATACAGCCGGGAAAGCGCGGCGTTGTGTCCATTGACCGGTTAACAGATGACGCAGAATACGCGCAAAATTCATTTACCACCTCCCCGACGCGCCACCGCCGCCGAAACCGCCACCGCCGCCACCGAATCCTCCGCCAAAACCGCCGCCGCGGTCAAAGCCGCCGGAGCGGTAGTAACCGTGACCCGGCCAGCTGCTGCGGCCGCCGCGATAGTAGCCGCTGCCGCCATTTAAAAAGAGATTGATGACGAACGCCACGACGGCGATAAGCACGGCAGCCGCTATGGACGAAAAAGACAGCCAGCCGATGAATCCGACACCGAAACCGGTAACCGTTGCGCCAATCAGGCGGCCAAGAAATACTTGCAAGACTCTTCCCAAAATAAGCGAACCGATCAGGATGGAAATGAAATTTTCTAACGGAGAATGCGATTCTGCAGTGCCGGCACCGCTTCGCGTATTTTTGGGCAATGGCAGCGATTCGCCTTGAATCAATTTGATGATGGCATCGATACCGGCATCGATGCCTTCGGCAAAATGGCCTTGCTT
>JAFEEV010000004.1 GCA_018240935.1 Pseudomonadota bacterium | reverse complement strand
TATGCGCAGCGCCGTTGAGTATGGATTTGGCGGCGCTGAAAATCATCCGGGCACCAATGAGAATCCGGCAAGAGACAAGAAACCAATCGCTGAGAAAGCGGTTTTGAGCGAGAAAAATTCTCATCCTAAACCTGAGCTTACTGGCGTTTATGTAAATGATCACTCAGCGTCTTCCGTGCCGGAGCCGGAAATCTACGCCATGCTGGTAGCCGGGCTGAGTTTGTTGGGTTATATCGCGCGCCGGAAGAATAACGAATAATTGTTGAATTTCATGATACATAAAATAAACCCGCTCAAGCAGCGGGTTTATTTTTGATCGAACAGGCGGTTGCGCGAACCAAAATCAGAAACTCAACAAGTTTCGCAGGCAATCGAGTATTCCTGAAGAATCGGAGCGGTGGCAGAAGAAAAAAACGCTGCCGGTAAACGCGATGATCGACAAAAGAAACAATCCGATAGAAATTTTTAAGCCTTTCTGATCGTATTTTGCTTTAATGACTCGCGCAATATCGTCATAGGATTGCCCGGATATATCGATTTTTTCTCGCGGAATACCGGGAATTTCGTTGGCAACTTCTCGAGTTGCTTTTTGTTCGGGTTCGCTGACACGCGGTGGAACTGTCTGGTTTTTTTCCGGCATTGGCGGCGAGACTGGCGGAACCAATGGCGCCGGTTCTTGAGCCGGGCTAGCGGTTGCCGGATCAGATTCGGTGCTTTTTCTTTCCTGATTGTTCAGCAGAATAATGTAATGAAATACATCGGTAATCATGCCCATGCGCTGTGTGGCTTCATACACATCCTTGGCGTCAACAATTGCCTTGTCGCGTTCATATGCCACATTGAACGACCGGTCACACAGTGAATTGATTGTCCGGGGTGTTCCGCCCGAGCCGAATGCAATCGAGAGCGCTTCCCACCCGGTATCCGAAATGAGTTTGGGCGAACCGCCGGCCACCTGGAGGCGATGCGTGATGTAGTTCATCACCCGGTCGACATTCATTTTTCCCAATGTTTCCAGCGCGGCGATGCGTTGCTTGAATGGCGCCATTTCCGGCCGGTTGATTTTTTCCATCAATTCTTCCTGCCCAAGCAGTAATAACTGAATGAGTTTGGTCGATCCTTCTTCAAGATTGTTCAGCAGGCGGATGCCGTTGATGACATCCTCCGTCATCAGATGGGATTCGTCGATGATGACTAAACACTTTTTTCCTTCCGCGTTGATTTTTAGCAGCGCATTACGGATATCCCGCATGACGAAGGTTTTTTCCGCTGAAGTTGGCTGAACACCGAGTTCTTGCGCAAGAAATAAATAAAGATCGGCGCTGCTGGCAGGTGGTTCCGCCATCCAAATGAGTTTGATATTTTCAGGAAAATCGGATTTGATCATTTGGCTCAGCGTGGTTTTACCGGATCCGATCGGACCGGTGACTACGATCAAACCCCGGCCGCTAAGCAACGAACCGGATATCTGTTTGCGTATCCGGGCATGATCTCCATGATCATAAAAGAATAATGGATCCGGCACATTTTCGAATGGAAGCAGGTTGAGGCTGAAGTGCTGCGCGTACATATGCATTAATGGGCTCCCTCTTGCGGCAAAAGTTTTACTTCGACTCGGCGGTTCTTGGCTCTACCTTCTTCGGTATTGTTGGAATGTATCGGTTGTGTGTCGCCATAACCGGTCACCGATATGCGGTCTTTCGCTATACCGTGTAAAACCAGTATGTTGGCGATCGCTTTTGCGCGGCGCAAAGATAGATCCATATTGTCGCTGCCGGATTTTCCGGTCGGCACGTTGTCGGTATGACCTTCGATAAGAATGCGGCTGTTCGGGGAGGCAGCTATTTCTTTTACTAATTTTTCGATGGTCGAATAAGCGACATCCTGGATGACATCTTGCCCGGACCGGAAAGTCTTACCGCCGAATACGGTCAGGGTTTGCGGCTGAGTGCTCATGCTCGTGCTCGTGCTGGGTGAGGTAACGCTGGTTATCGTCTCTTCCGTTGCGGTCAGCTTATTTTCGAGTTGCGTGATGGTTTTTTTCATATCTTCGGCAAAAGCTTTGCCGGCATCGGATTCACCGGCCGGTTGATTTGAGCCGTCGGTTGCCTCGGGCATTGCAGGTGCCGCGGGCGTAGGCGCGGGTGCGAGTGCTATTTCCGGGTGATTATCCCAATAAGAAGCAGACGTGGCATAAACAGGAGGAGGATTTAGAGCCTTATACGTAACAAGCGCGGATAAGGAGAAAAAAATCACAGACATTCCAATGAAAATTGAACGCATAACAAGATTCTCGATTAATTTAATATGTTTCGGGTTTAGGCGAATATTAACGGACTTAAGCGGAAATATTTTAGTGCATTGAAGGCATCTTCGCTTGCATGCAGGGATTTGATCAATATATGCGCATTTCCTCAGTTCTCAATAGATTACTGTTAATTTCATTGGATTGCATGAATTTTTTGTTACTTAGTATGATGTTTCTGGCATAACTATTTACAAAATCATGTTATGTTAGCAGATATCAATAGCCAGCAATGTTTTGGGTTTGACGGTAAGAATTTATCGATACCAGCGGCATTGATCAAGCGATTGATATAGTGAGGATAATAATCAGCCAACGGAATACAAAAAAAGGATCAAGCAACCGCCTTTGGGAATAAGCTGGTTTTGACTTGCTGTTTTGTCGGTCAACCTTAGTCAAAAACTAATAGGAGGCACGTATGTTACTCAAGTTTACGAGCGGGTTTGAAGGCAAACCCGAAACGGAATTAACAGTTGTTGCATATGTTTTTGATCAACGCGGCGCACTGATTGCCAGTGCACCGGTCAAGAAAAACCAAGTTCAAATCGAGATAAAAGACGACGGGCCGCGTCCTTCGCGTTTATTTTTTGCATCGCCGTCGCCATCCGTTCCAGCCAGCCGCGATAAATCCATTACGCTCGACGATATGGAGCGGTTGCGTGCCTATGAGCCGATGTGGAGCTTCGATCCGAAACGAAGCGATTATGAGCTGTTGCCGATTCCGGAAATCCATTGGAAATGGTGGTTGTGGTGTTCATGCCGGGTGCGCGGCACGGTGGTTCGTCCGGTTGTCATCGGAGGCGAACATC
>JAFEEV010000049.1 GCA_018240935.1 Pseudomonadota bacterium | reverse complement strand
CAGATGCGCCAATTCGTGAGCGACGACGTAGTCGATCAAGTGCAGCGGCAATTGGATCAAGCGCCAGTTGAGACTGACGATGCCGCGGCTGTTGCAGCTGCCCCAGCGGGTTTTGGCTTGGGATAGGCGAAAGGGTGGGATGGGTACTGCCAATTTCTGTGCATAAATGGTGATGCGTTGCTTAAAGCAGGTAATCGCTTGCTGTTGGTACCAGCTCATCACGAAGGTTTCGATTTGGCGAGGGGTGAGTTCGAGGGCGGGCGGTTGCAGCGGTTCCTGGCCGGATGATTGCGTCATTGCGATTTCGCCCGAAGGTTTTAATGCGAGCCGCCACGGTTCGCCAAGCAGCGGGTAGGTTGCATCCAACGACCAGTCGAGCGCCAAGCTTTTTTTATCCTGCCATTGCGCAAGCTTCTTCGTGATCCATCCGGCTTTTTGCTGCAATACGCTGTCGATATGGGAAAGCGGGGTATGCAACGGCGCGCTGATGCGCAGGCCGTGCTGGCTGATTTGCAGGCCGATTGATTTGCGCTGGCTGCGTGTCAGAGTGTAGCTGATGATTTGACCGTTGAGCGTGGCGGTTTGTGTCGGCACGGCTAGGATTGTTGCGAACGGCCCCGGCCGATGCGCAGCATTTCGGCTTCGATCCACGCTTCCACTTGCGCGTTCAGTTCACCGGCTTCCATGCCGGTGGGATCGATCGGTTGACCGATGCTGACGGTGATCGTGCCGGGATGTTTGACGAAAGAATTTCTGCCCCAGAATTCCCCGGCGTTATGCGCCACCGGCACCACCGGCACGTTGGTATGCGTTGCCAGCCACGCGCCGCCGATGCGGTATTTGCCGCGCTGTCCCGGCGGAATGCGCGTGCCTTCCGGGAACACCACGATCCAAAAGTCTTGTTTGAGCCGGTCTTTGCCTTGCTCGACGATTTGTTCCAGGGCTTTTTTCTTGGCGCTGCGGTCGATCGCGATCGGACTGGTCATCGCCAAACCCCAGCCGAAAAACGGGATGCGCAACAATTCTTTTTTCAGTACCCACACTTGCGGCGGAAAAATTTCCTGAAACGCCAAGGTTTCCCACGCCGATTGATGTTTGGAGAGCACGATGCTCGGGGTTTTTGGGATATTTTCCGCGCCGACGATGCGGTAACGCAATCCGCACAGGTGCCACAGTAGAAACAGCATGATGCGCGTCCAGCTCGAGGTGACGCGGTAGCGGTTATGCGGCGACAGCGGAAAGCACGCCAGTGTCAGCAGCGCGTACGGCGGCGTGATGATGATTTGCAGCAGCATGTACAACGCTGAACGGAAAAACGCCACGTTTACTCTTCCCCGACCAGTGCGCCGGCCACAGCCGCCAGATCGGCGAAAATCTGCGTATGCGCCGGGATTTCCATGGCCGCGCGCGTCTTCTCCCCGTTACCGGTCAGCACCAGCACCGGAATCGCGCCGACCGCAACCGCCGCTTGCAAATCCTTCAATGAATCGCCGACCGCCATGACATTTTTCAGATTGACGCCGTAGCGTTGCATGATTTCGTCGAACAAACCGGTCGCCGGTTTGCGGCAATTGCATTGATCCGCGTTGGTGTGCGGACAGAAAAATATCGCATCGATACGCCCGCCCGCGTGGTTGACGGCCTTGTGCATCTTGTCGTTGATGGCGTTATACGTCGCCATGTCGAGCAGCCCGCGCCCGATGCCCGACTGATTGGCGGCGATCACCACGCGATAACCGGCGTGCGTCAAACGCGCAATCGCCTCCAGACTGCCGGGAATCGCAATCCACTCGTCCGGCGTTTTGATGAACGTGTCACTGCTCTCGTTAATGACGCCGGTTTGGTCGAGGATGATCAGTTTCATGTCAGGACGCGAGTTTGGAGAGATCGGCGATGCGGTTCATGATGCGATGCAATTGCGCCAATAATGCCAACCGGTTGTTACGCAATTTTTCATCATCGACATTCACCATGACATGATCGAAAAACGTATCGACCGGGGTTTTCAGCGTTGCCAGCAGTTGCAGCGAAGCGGTGTAATCGCCGGCGGCAAAAGCTTTTTCGGTTTGCGGCTGAATGTCTTGCAATGCCTGATAAAGCGCCTGCTCATCGGCTTCCTGTAACAAATCAGAATTGACGGTATCAGGGATAGCGCCTTCGGACTTCTTGAGGATATTTCCGACCCGCTTGTTCGCCGCCGCCAGACTGATCGCTTCCGGCAATGCAGTAAACGCACGCACGGCGGCAAGACGTTTGGGAATATCGCTCAAATGCTGCGGATTCAAACTGAGTACGGCGTCGACTTCTTGGGTGGTGTAGCCTTGCTCGCGTAAATAGCCAGTAAGGCGCTCGTAAATGAATACTAACAGCTCTTGACGTATTTGATACAAGATATGGTTATGCTCCAGCATAAAATCAGGTGAACAGCTTTCCCATTTTTCTGGAATATCTGCATCTTCAGTTATTCCAATTACTCTCTGCACCAATTCGTCTAATTCGAGTGACAAATCTTCCTCGATTAAAATTCTTATAACTCCCAGTGCATGGCGTCGTAAAGCAAATGGATCTTTGTCACCAGTTGGCACTTCACCAATCTTGAACATATTCACCAATGTTTCCAGTTTGTCTGCCAATGCTAGGCAAACACCCACCGGGTTGCGCGGCAATTTATCGCCTGCAAAGCGAGGTTTGTAATGATCTTCGATGGCAAATGCAATGTCGTCGCCCAAGCCTTCATATTGCGCATAGTAACGACCCATGATGCCTTGCAGTTCGGGAAATTCACCGACCATATCGGTCAGCAAATCAGTCTTAGCTAGAGTGGCGGCTTTATAAACCTGGTTAGCCAACTCGTCGCTCCCCAGCATCTCGCCGATCATTTTGGCGATGGCACGTACATAATGCATGCGCAAACCTAGACTAGCGCCTCGTTTCTTTTGATACATTACTTTATTGTGATACACCACCTTATCCAATT
>JAFEEV010000048.1 GCA_018240935.1 Pseudomonadota bacterium | reverse complement strand
CGGCACCACTATGACCGGGTTGAACAGTTGATCAAGTTAATGCATCCTTATGAACTTCCTGAAGTGATTATGGTTCCTATAACCGGCGGACTGCTTGCCTATGTGCAGTGGCTCGCCGCCGAAACACCGCTATCCGATTAAACAATACCGAATACCGATGCGATCAATCCAATTTTTGTTACTGATTTTATGTTTAGCCAGTACTCAGGTTTGTGCCGAGGAAGGCAAGTCTTTCAGCTTGTTCGAGAAGTTGCAGGGGCTGGGCATTAAACTGGGCCAGGGTAATGCGCAAGAGCTTTTGCCGCCGGACGAAGCATTCAAACTGTCGGTGGAAGTGCGCGACGGCAATACGCTGATCGCGAACCTGACGCCGGCCAAGGATTATTATTTGTACCGCGATAAAATCGCGTTTGAACCGAAACAAGACGGCATGACGATCGAAAAAATCACATTGCCGCCCGGTAAAATGAAGGAAGACGCGACCTTTGGCCAAACGGAAGTCTATTACGGTCCGGTGCAAGCCGTCATTGCGCTGAAACGCGAGGATGCCGCCGGCGAGCAGCCGCTGACGCTGGCGGCATCTTATCAGGGCTGCAATGAGCCGGTCGGGGTATGTTATGCGCCGATTCATAAAGCCGTCGATCTGACTTTGCCGGCTGTCAAAGCCGTCGTCGGCGCGGTTGCCGAAGCGGTAAGCAGTCCGGCGGTGGCGGCAAGAGCCGGTGATGCCGCGGCGGAGTTGTTTCAAATGCCGTCTAATGCACCTGCCATAGAAACCGAGTCGTACAAAATCGGCCAGATGTTTCAAACCGGCGATTTCTGGCTGATCCTGACCGGATTTGTCGGTATTGGCCTGCTACTGGCGTTCACGCCTTGCGTGTTTCCGATGTTTCCGATTCTGTCCGGGATTATTGCCAATCGCGGCAAGCACGTGACCAAGCGGCACGGATTTATCCTGGCGCTGGCGTACGTGCTGGGAATGGCGATCACATACGCCATTGCAGGTGTCGCGGCGGGGTTATCCGGCACGATGTTGTCGGCGGCGCTGCAAAATGCCTGGGTGCTGGGTACGTTTGCCGTGATCTTTGTGTTGCTGTCGTTTTCCATGTTCGGTTTTTATGAACTGCAATTGCCCGGCGCTTTGCAGACCAAGCTGTCCGAGGAAGCCGGACATCTCAAAGGCGGCCATTTGACCAGTGTGTTTGCCATGGGCGCATTGTCGGCGCTGATCGTCGGACCCTGCGTCGCGGCGCCGCTGGCGGGCGCTTTGCTGTATATCAGCCAGACCCGCGATGTGATTCTGGGCGGCTCGGCGTTGTTTGTCATGGCGCTGGGCATGGGTGTGCCGTTATTGCTGCTGGGCGCATCAGCCGGCGCGTTATTGCCGAAAGCCGGCGCCTGGATGGAATCGATCAAACGGTTTTTTGGCGCATTGCTGCTGGCTGTGGCGATTTGGATCATTTCCCCGGTGATCAACGACGTGGTGCATATGTTGATGTGGGCCGCCTTGCTGATCATTTCCGCCATTTATTTGCATGCCATCGATCCGTTGCCGGAGCGCGCTTCGGGTTTGCAGAAATTTCTCAAGGGCATCGGTGTGATCGCGTTGCTGGTCGGCGTCGCCATGCTGATCGGTGTTTTATCCGGCAGCCGCGATGTGTTACAGCCGCTTTCGAAGCTCGGCCTGGCCGCAACGAATAGCGGCAATGGTAATGAAGCGGTTGCTTCCGGTTATTCTGCTTTGCCTTTTCAGCGGGTAAAAACGGTTGCGGAATTGGACGAACAAATCCGTCAGTCCAAAGGTAAGCCGATTATGGTCAAATTTCATGCCGACTGGTGTGTTTCCTGTAAGGAAATGGATCGCTTTACGCTGTCCGATAGCAAAGTGCAAGCGCGTTTGAAGGAAGCTGTGTTGCTGCAAATCGATGTGACCGGCGGCACGCCGGATGATGCTGCCTTGCTGAAGCGGTTCAAGCTGTTCGGGCCGCCCGGTATTCTGTTCATCGATCGCCAGGGTAACGATATTCCGGATATCAAAGTGATCGGTTTCTTGAATAAAAATGATTTCTTAACGGTGCTGAATGCAGTTTTGATCTAGGGAAGCTCTGAAAAAGGGAAGCGAGCGACGGTCAGGCAAGGCGGAATCAGGTGAAAAAGCGCAGTTTACAAAAGGTAAATGAGCATTTTGAACCTGATTTCAACGCAGCATGGCCAAGCGCAGTAGTTTCTCAGAGCTTCCCAAGGCGTGCATTGAAACCCGGCAGCGAGTCTTTTCAAGCTGAAAAATTATCTATGGAGTAAAGCAGCAATGCCAAAATCCAAACTTTTAACCCTGTATTTGCGCGCACTAAAACCTAATAGCAAGTATCTTGAAGCTGGAAAATTATCTAAGGATGTTGTGATGTCAAAAGTTAAACAGATTTTTTTGTATCTTTGCGTAGCGGCATTTGCGCTGGCAGCAGGTTCATATCTGCGGTCCGTGCTGACGGAAGCGCAACAAACGCCATTGTCCAGCGAAGAAAGCCAGCAAGGCGCAAAAGCGATTCTTGCGGCTAATTTGCCGGATATTCACGGAGAAAATCAGGCGGTTTCGCAATGGCTCGGCAAGGTTATGGTGGTGAATTTCTGGGCTACCTGGTGTACGCCTTGCCAAGAGGAAATACCGGAGTTTGTCGAGACGCAGGAAAAATTCCGCGATCAGGGATTGCTGTTTGTCGGTATTGCGCTGGATCAAGCCGACATGGTCAAAAAGTTCAGCCACGAATTCGGTATTAATTATCCGGTGCTGGTCGGCGGCTTGAATTCATGGCCGCTGGCGCAAGCAGCCGGCAATCGCCTGTCCGTTTTGCCGTATACCGTGATCATCAACCGTTCCGGGGAAATCGTCGAAACCTATGTCGGCCGCGTTAATCTGAAAAAACTGGAAAAATTGGTGGTTCCGCTGCTGAAGGAAAACCCGCAGGCGCCGTCACCGGAAAAAGCCGGTTGATCAGACCACACGCCGCTAAAAAGGCGATTGCAGCGCGCGATAATCATGTAATATTCACCGCAGGAATGGAATGCTTTATTCACCTGGTATGCATGCGAGCTACTCTGTCCTCATAAATACCTCGCATTCTGATTTTTGCGGATACTTACCGGGAATTCAATAAAACTGTTCAGTCAGGATTGAATAAAGTACGGAAGGCAGTATCGCAAGGGTTTTAATCTAAATGTGACGAGGGATATTTTCCAATAATCATTTAGGAGAACCTCATTATGGGACAGCTTGATTGCACTCGCCGTTTCTTTGTTTTCTTCTTAGTCACGCAAATCGCTTTTTTCCCGGGCTGCGCAACAGGTAAGTATGAGGGAAGCAGGGAGCAGTACGATGATATCGTCATTACCACCAAAGTTCATGAAGCCATTATCGATGAACCTTCTCTGCGCCCTTTTGAAATCAATGTCAGGACCGTGAAAGGCGTGGTAGAACTCAGCGGCACTGTCAATTCACGGGATGATATCGATAAAGCGCTGGCGGTTGCACGCGGCATCGGTGGCATAAGATTTATCAAGAATGACATGCGAACGCTGGGGACCGGCGACTATTAGGTGTTGGTGTGAGTGAATTGCAAGTCGGGTTATCCGAAACACTGCTTGCAATTCATTTTCCCCCCAAGCGGCGCGATGAGTCTGTATCGATAACCGTCAATGTGAGGAATCGCAGAGTTCAATATGCCGCTGGCCGACATCGTATTGATCATTCATTTTCTGTATGTGTTGTTTGTCGCCGGCAGTCTGCCGGTCATTTGGCTGGGTGCGTGGTTAAAATGGGGATTTGTCAGAAATCCGTGGTTTCGCTATCTGCATCTTGCCGCAATTTTATTCGTTGTGATCGAATCGCTGATGGGCGTGGTTTGTCCGCTGACTGTGTGGGAAAATGCCTTGCGCCAAGCCACGCCGGACGCCAGTTTTAGTCAGCGCTGGTTGCATCGCATGCTGTTTTATAACGTGCCGGAATCTATACTGACAGTGGTTTATGTATTGTTTGCCGCTTTGGTTGCGATGACGTTCAAATGGATTCCGCCCGGGCGCGGAAATCGCCGGTCAGGACGATGAAACAAGCGGGTTGTCATCCGCTTCTTCTTCGGCAGGAATCAGCATTTCTTCGACATTGGGCTCGAATGTTTCTTCGTCGAACGCCGTGTCACCGTCAAGGAAGGGCTGATCTTGCGCTTTCAGGTTGAAGAAATCGTAGCGGGATGTATCGGCCAAATGCGATAGTTGAACGTTCTGTAAGGACCGGAACATGGTTTCCAGCCGGCCGGGAAATTTTTTATCCCACTGCTGCATCATTTCCTTGATCACTTGACGCTGTAAATTCGGCTGCGATCCGCACAAGTTGCACGGAATGATCGGAAAATTTGCTATCGCCGCGTACGCCGCCAAATCTTTTTCCTTGCAGTAAGCCAATGGCCGGATGACGATGTGTTTGCCGTTGTCACTGACCAATTTGGGCGGCATGGCTTTCAGTTTCCCGCCATAAAACATATTCAGAAACAGGGTTTCGAGAATATCGTCGCGATGATGGCCCAATGCGATTTTAGTCGCGCCCAGTTCGCTCGCAACCCGGTAGAGCACACCGCGGCGCAAACGCGAACAAAGGCTGCAAGTGGTTTTTCCGTCCGCGATCACGCGCTTGACGACACTGTAGGTATCCTGTTCGACGATACGGAAAGGCATGCCGATTTCCGTCAGATAAGCAGGCAACACCTGCTCGGGAAAACCGGGTTGTTTTTGATCTAAATTGACCGCGATCAGCTCAAATTGCAATGGCGCATGCGCTTGCAGGTTGCGCAGAATGTCCAATAAAGCATAGCTGTCCTTGCCGCCGGACAGACATACCATGATCCGGTCACCGGCCTCGATCATATTGAAATCAGCAATCGCGGTACCAACCAGCCGCCGCAAGCGTTTTTGCAACTTGTTGGCGTTATAGTGTTGTTTCTGATTCATGTTCTATGAGATTTGAGGAGAAGAAAATGATCTATTTAGTCCGGTAAAATGCGGGATACCGATGGCGGAATATTAGACAAAAGAGGTGGAACAATTTAGCATAACCGGATTCTAAACAAAGCGGATAAAGAGGTTCGGGAATTATTTCAGGAGAATTCTATGAACGGAATTATACCATTTGTGATCTTGGTCTTGTTTTCAAGCAATGGTTTTTCGAGTACGGGCGATTCCAATTCAGCAGTCGATATTGGCAAGCCGGGCGATGCGGAGAAAGTATCCCGTACCGTCAAGCTGACACAAATGGATAATATGTTTTTGCCGGGTGAAGTTAAGGTGGTGGAAGGTGAAACAATCCGTTTTGTGATTAAAAACGGCGGTAATCACAAGCATGAAATGCTGCTGGGACCGATGACCGAACTGAAAAAGGCTGCTGAAATGCGGCGCAAGTATCCTGATAAGGAGCATTCGGAAGCACATCTGGTGCAATTGGAGCCGGGCGAGCAAAAAGAGTTGATTTGGCAATTCACGCGAGCGGGGACGATTGATTTTGCCTGCCCGCTGCCGGGTCATTTTAAGAAGATGCATGGAACAATCATTGTGGAGAAAAAATGAAATTACGAACAAGAGCGATATTGGTAGCCGGATTGTTAGGTGTTGCTGCGCAAGCAGCCGCTACAACGACGGTTGACGTTTACAAAAGCCCGACTTGCGGTTGCTGCGCCAAATGGGTCGATCATATGCGAGACCATGGTTTTACCGTAAAAACGCACGATGTCGGCAACAAGGATATCCGCAAAAAATCGGGTATTTCCGAGTCGCTCGGTTCCTGCCATACGGCTTTGATCAACGGTTATGCGATTGAAGGGCATGTTCCTGCGCCGGATATCATCCGCTTACTGAAAGAAAAACCGAAGGCGGTCGGATTATCCGTTCCCGATATGCCGCATGGAACGCCGGGCATGGAGAGCGGCCGGGTGGATCCTTACAATGTTTTGTTGATTACCGAACGGGATCAAGCACGTAAAGATACGACGATTTATCACCGCTACGACCCCCATGCCAAGAAAGCCGTGGAAGCCGAACCGGCTAGTCCCGAACCTAAGCAAAACAGCTCTGTAATGCGCCTGAAATAGTTGTAATTTTTTCATGACAATGCGTGTTTTTTTATTTTGCCTGATTGCGGCTGCGATGCTGGGTTGCGGCAATTCCGGGTTGTCTGGCGCTTCTTCCCGGCAACATTCGATTGATCATAAGACAGGCAAGGTAAAACGGGATTTCGATCAAGCGCAAATCAAGCGCGGCGAGAGCGTTTATAACACGCATTGTAGCGGTTGCCATGGAGCGAACGGCGCAGCGACACCTGAGTGGCGGAAACCCGGCGCGGATGGAAAATATCCGCCGCCGCCGTTGGATAGCACAGCGCATGCCTGGCATCATTCGACCGAGGTTTTGAAGCAAACCATACTGAAAGGAACACCGCCGGAGATCGGTTCGATGCCGGCGTGGGAAGGCAAATTGACCGGGCAGCAAGTGGATGACGTGATCGTCTGGATAAAATCGTTATGGTCGGACGAAATTTATGATGTCTGGTTTAGGAATTTTGAAGGTAAGTAGCTGCTGGGAATTGATGCTGATTAATTGACTGTGCGAGCGAATCACTTCATTGCGTGCGCCTGTTGCTTCATCCCTTTCACCGAATTAATCAGCGTTTCCCGAGCTTCTTGGCAATCATGGTTCTTTCTTTTTTTGCTCCAGCGAATTGATTTGCTCCAAGATCGTCTGTTTTTCATTTTCCAGTTCGTTATAGCGCGCGTATAGGCGGTTCAAATCGGCGGTATATTTCTCGATCCGCTGCTCTCTTTCTTGTTTCGACTGCATTAAATCATTGTAGCTAGGGATCGGAATGCTTTGCCCCGGCGTGCTGGGCAGCGGCACAGTCATACTAGGTGCAGACATTTCGTTGCGGCGTAACTCTTGGATCATCATGAATTGCTGTTGAACGGATTGGGATTCTTGTTGCAGGCGAGCTAAGGTTTTTTCCAGTTGACGTACTTGCGCCGCGGAATCAGCTTGAATGGCGAGCGGTAAAGCCAGTAATAATAAAAAAAGAACTGTTCGCATGGTATAAGCGCCTATTCAAAAGAATAATGATCGTGAGCAAAACAACAGCACTTTTGCTGCTCACAGATGTTGTCCGGCAAGGCGATCAGCGACGGATCGCAGTTGCACCAAAGATGCTGATAAAAACACGGAATATCGGCCTCAGCAATGTCCATGATTCTGCGATTGCATGATCGCTTGCGTAATTTCCCGGACTATCCTGAGCAGTTTGCCTATAATATAAACGTTTGCTCAAGTGGCATCAAATGCCGTGCTTCTCCTTCATCCGTTCGATTACAAATCTATGCTTCGATTAAAAAGTTCGGGGGCCGATTCGCCTGATCGAAATAATGCCGCCCGTATAAAGCATTTTCCACCGCATACACTGCCTTTCCCGAACCGATGAAATCGCAAAAAGACCCGCATACGCCGATGATGCATCAGTGTATGTTGATTGATTAATAACAATATTTATTGCAGTTATAAAAATTACTAGACTTTTTACTACACTAAATTTATTTTGCGACTAGTTGCGGTCATTCGAGGAGCATGCGATTTTGTGCACATAAACGATTCCGCTATTGATGCTGTTAATATTAAGCCGGACTGTCTACTTTTTGTTCAGACCTATAATATTCTGATTATTGAGAATTTTACTTACT
>JAFEEV010000047.1 GCA_018240935.1 Pseudomonadota bacterium | reverse complement strand
GCATACGGATCGATCACGGTTTCCTGCTGCCGGTCGACCTGGCGGCAGAATTTTTTGTAGGCTTTGCTGAATACTTCATGCCAGGTGTACGCGCTCATGTTGGCGTGCAATTCCGGGCAACCGTTGGCGCCTTCGTACAACATGTCGATCTTGTGCGCAAATTCATGAATGACCACGTTTTCCCCCAGGTGCGAAGCCGGTTCCGCCGCGTCCTGCCAGGACAGGATGACCGGTCCGGCAGACCACGCCTCGCCCGAAGCGGCGTGACGCATATGGTGCACGATGCCGAATTCATCCTCGTAGTCGTAATCCAGCATAAACTCGCCGGGGTACACGATGATCTGACTCCAGTTGCGGTAGTAATCCGGGCCGAGATTCAGAATCAGGATGCACGCCTGCAGCGCGATCGTCACGCGCATTTCCTCGGTGACTTCCAATTCATGCGCGCCGTAGAATTGCTTATCGTGCAGAAACAGCGTCACGCACTCGCGCAAACGTGCAAATTCCTCAAGACTAAGCCCTTTAAGGCAACGCAAGTTGATCAGTTTTGTCCAGACGGCATCGGATATTCCTTCGTGCTGAAGGATCAAGTTGCGATGCCAATTCGTTAAACTCCACGACATGCGGATAATCTCCAGGAAACTGCGATGATCTTGTAATTCACCCCCTCAAACGGTTGGTGTATAAAAACAATCCAGCAGGGATGAAAATAATACCTTCTTTTGTTCCATTTTACCCAAGGCAAGGTCAGAGAAATACTAAGGCCATGAGAATTCAGGTAGAATTATAGGGTTAGGTTCGTGTGGCAGGGCCAACGCCAAACGATTGAGAAATCGAATAAAACCATCAAGCCATAATGATATTTTTAGAGGAAGATTGTAAATGAATTTTAAATATAGCGTTGTTTGTATTATTGGCCTTAGTATCGCGCTGATCGGTTGCGGCGGAGTTCCCGAAGCAACTTCGGAAAATTGTTCAGGGCGAGGAATGGAATCAGCACTGACAGCTTTCAAAAACAACGAAGCTGCACGCGAAGCCTTCATCGCTAAATGCGATGAACTGAAAAAAGCAAAATAAGCGTTTCCTGGAAATTTACGCCCGGCCTCGGGAAGGCTTCCAGCACTTCTAAAAAACTGGAAGTTGATGTTACTTTCAATGAACGGCGAATCGGAAGCACCTGCTCCGTTCGCCGTTTCTGTTTTACACGGTGTAATTCCATCGTTTCATTGATAAAAGCCACGTCTGCGCAAGCTGTGGCTTACAGCTCAGAATTTCCTTCATTGCGGTAATACCGCTACGGATGATTGACCAGCACCAACACTTCGGATGGCGGTACTTTGCGGATTTCCACATAAGCCGTGCCGTCGTCCATTTGCTTCACGCGTAGGCGGGAATTTACCGGATGGGTGATGCCAGCAGTTGATTCCGCTACTGTTTGCCGCGTATTCATCACGACCGTCAGTTCGCTGCCGGGCGGGCTGAGGCTGGCGTCGACAATTACGTTGCCGCCGCGCATTTCATAGCCGTGCGGATTGACGATGCAGAGCGCTTCCTCGTCGTCGAGAATGCGCGACCAGGCGATGATTTCTCCGGCTGCGCTCAATTCGAACGGCGCGCCGAAATTCGAGATCGGGCGCTGATATTGCCGCCCTTGGCGCAATACCGGAAATTGTTTACGCAGCGCGGCTAAAGCGGCAATGCGGCGATAAGTAGGGAAATCGCTTTGAAAGCAATGCGCACCGGCTGTGCCGAACGCGCCGAAGCCGGGTAAATCGGGGTCTTCACCGTTGATCCCGGCTGCAAGTCCGGCGAGACCTGAGCGTTTGGGGTGCAGCGGTCCGAACATCGCTTCGCGCAAATAGCGGTCGGCATGATCGCCGCTTTTATATCCCGGCAGGAATTGCCGCTCGGATGCTTCCGGTCCGGTGAACGATTGCTCGGTGCCGTAATAAATGCAGGGAATGCCGAGCGTGAACAACTGAATCGCCACAGCGGCGGCGGCCTGCTGATCGGAAGCGGCTTCGCTGCTGAAGCGGATTTTCTCGCCGCTGACCTGGTCGTGATCGTCCAGAATCGACACATGCCGCTGCCCGAGATTGCGGTGCGAGCCCATTTCGGCTTTTCCCGGATCGAATCCGCTGAAATACGCCGCCGCAGGCAGCAATCCTTTGGCGACATTGTGCAGGGTTGGACGCATGCCGCCGATATCGAGCGCGGCATCGAGATTGCGCCCCAATACATCGAGGTAGCGGTCTTCGGCAAAGTCGCCCCCGGCGATTTCACCGGCGAGCAGAAAATTGGCCTTGCCGAGATTGGCGGTGAATTCCTTGATGGCGCCGCAGAAGTTGCGCGCTTGTTCGAACGACACATGCTTCAGCGTATCGATGCGAAAGCCGTCGCAATCGGTCAGCGCGATCCAGTATTTGTAGCATTCGGCCAGGTGGCTCAGCACACCGGTGCAATCCAGATCGAAATCGCGCAAGGTGAAGAAATCGGTGCGTTTGTGCTCAGCGTGCGGATCGTCCAGACTGCCGCCGCCCAGATCGCCCAAACCGGCGCGGCTGTAGCAATCCGGGGCTTGCAATTCCTGCGGCCAAACACCTTCGTTGGCAGTACTTATTGTTGTGCCGATCGGCTGTCCCGTCTGCCCCAGCCACGAACCGAAATCGTAGCGCTGCGGGAAGGGTTTGAACGCCGGTGTTTCCACGCCGCCGGGATAAACCCAGTTGAACCCGGAGTGATTGAAGATGATATCCAGAATGATGCGGATGCCGTGCTGATGCGCGGCAGCAACCAGATCGGCCAAGTCAGCGCGCGTGCCAAAGTGCGGATCGACATCGAGGAAGTGCTGCACGCCATAGCCGTGAAAAGTATCGAGATGCCCGCGCTGACGAAAAACCGGGCTCAGCCAGATCGTTGTGATGCCCAGCGTTTGCAGATACTCGAGCTTCGATTCGATGCCTTTGAGCGTGCCGCCCTGCCAGCGAAATGCGCCCGATTCCGCCCAGCGGTCCCAGCGCCAGTTTTGCCCATCCGATCCACGGGGCCGGGCGGCTGCGCGGTTGCTCCGGTCAAGCAGCGGCCGGTTGCTTTCCTGGCCGTCGCTGAAGCGGTCGGCCAGCAAAAAATAGAGCACTTCATCGCGCCAGTCCGCAGGAGAAGGATAATAGCGCTGGCGGCGCGGTAACAGTACATCGGCTTGCACGCTGCGCGGCAGCGCCTGTTGCAGAATGTCGTTCGCAAACGGCGTTTTCATCGATCATCCCTCCGGTTATGAAGTAATGAATCCAGTCACCCGACGTTTGTTTTTACTCCTAAATTCGAGCGATGACAATGCACCCGCGGGACGAATCGCGCGGATGCAGTGGGATGAAGTTACCCGCGCGCTTGCTGTGACAGCGCTTCCGCTTCGCCATTGGAAAGCATGAACACGCGGTCGGCGGCGTTGATCACCGCGGGTTGATGCGAGACTGCGATAATCGTGAGATTCTTGGCTAAATTTTGCAGTGTTTCGCAGATGGTGCGTTCGCTTTCCGGATCCAGCGCGCTGGTGGGTTCGTCCAGAATCAGGAACGACGGGCTGTGTGCCAGCGCCCGGGCGATTGCAATCCGTTGACGCTGGCCGCCGGATAGCAATCCGCCGCGCTCGCCGACCACGGTCAGCATGCCGTCCGGCAGCGCGTTGACGAAATCCCATGCACCGGCTTGGCGCAGCGCCCGTTCGGCATCGTTGGCGGTAAGCGACGGCTCGCCGACCAGAATGTTATTCAGCACGGTGTCGTGCAACAAAATGGTGTCTTGCGAAACATAACCGATCATGTGACGCCATTCGCGCAGATTGATGTCGTGCAGCGAGACGCCGTCGATCCGCACTTCGCCCGATTGCGGCTCGGTCAATCCGCACAATAAGTCCAGCAGCGTGCTTTTGCCGGTGCCGGACGGCCCCATGACGGCGGTGAACGTATTGACCGGTATTTCGATATTCAAATCCCGGAAGATCACTTTGCGTTCATAGTTGAAGCGCACATGATGCAGCGTTACACCTTTTTGCAACGTGGGTTGCAGTGTTCCGGTTGCTCTCTCGGCGGCTGCGCGCGCGCCTTCGGCGGCCTTGCGCAATGCCCAGTAGGCGCTTTCTTGCGCGGCCAGTTGCTGATGGCGGCGCTGCGTTTTGTTCAACAAGCCCAGAATGCGCGTCAGCAAAAATACCATCAGCATCACTTCCGGCAGGGATAGTTGCCACACTACCAGCGCAAGATACAAGCCACTGGCTGTCAGGGCGGCGAGAATGGGCTCTTGCAGCGAATTCAACGCTTCCCGGTTCATTACTTCGCGGCGCGTGGCTTTTTCCAGTTGCTGCGTTTGCTCGCGCAAAATGGCGTCGGCCACGTTATCGCGCGCCATCGCCTTGAGCGATTTCACCGAACTCAGCACATCCGACAGGTAGGCGAGCAAATCGCGCAATAAATGGGTTTGCTTCGTGCCCGCGCGGCGCGTGGCGCTGACTAGACTATTGAGCACAAACAGCAGGAAGGAGCCGATAATCAACGAAGCAAGCGTGGCTTCCCATGAGATGAACAATGCGACGATGGCGTACACCAGCACCTGCACCATCAGAGACAACACATTCACGCTGTGCTCGAAACCGTTGGCCGCGCGATAAGCTTCCGAAGCGATAGAGTTGGCAAGCGAACCGACCGGCTGGCGCAAATAATATTGCCAGCGGCTGGCCAGCAAAGCCTCGATCAGATCCAGACGCAAAGCGGTCGCTACATGCGCAACGGTGTAACCGACCTGACGATTCGCCAGCAACAGCACGAACCCCTTGAAAAACATACCGCCGACGATAATGATCAGAATGGTATCCAGCGTGGGATCGATACCGATGTCTTGCAGAGCTTTTTCCATGAATTTACCGATACCGGAGTCGTTCGATCCGGCGTCGCCGACGGCAATCGATATCAAAGGCAGCAGCGCAGTCAGGCTCAATCCTTCCGCGATGCCGGCAACCAGCAACGCAACCAGCACGAATGCGCTGCGCTGGGGGAAAACCATGATGTACGTGAATAATGTACGCATAAACTGATGATTAAAATGAGTCGGAAATTCCCGGTAGCTATCTCATGATGCCTGATCGATGTCGCATAGAACGCCGTCGATCAGTTGCTGGATGCGCTGCGCGCGGTTGGCCAGGCGCGCATCGTGCGTGACGATGACCAGACTGGCGTTGATTTTATGATTCAATTCCAGCATCAAATCAAAGACATGCTCGGCAGTTTGCCGGTCCAAATTGCCGGTGGGTTCATCCGCCAGAATACAGGCGGGTTGTGTCACCAATGCGCGCGCTACCGCAGCGCGCTGGCGCTCGCCGCCGGACAGTTCTCCGGGCGTATGCGTCAAGCGGTGGCTCAAGCCGACCAGTTTCAGCATATCGGCGGCGCGGTCATACGCTTCCCGGTTTGGCAGGCGGCGGATCAGCAGCGGCATGGCGACATTTTCCAATGCGCTGAATTCCGGCAGCAAATGATGAAACTGATAAATGAAACCGAGCGAACCGTTGCGCAAGCGGCAGCGTTGTTCTTCGCCGATCTGTGCGATATTTTGTCCGAGAATCCGGATGTCTCCGCTGGTCGGCGCATCCAACCCGCCGAGCACATGCAACAGCGTGCTTTTGCCCGAGCCGGATGCGCCGACGATCGCCAGCATCTCGCCTGTGCGCAGATCCAGGTTAACGCCTTTCAGCACCGGTACCGCTAAATCGCCTTGCGAAAACTGCTTCACCAGATTGCGGCAGGAAATGACCACATCATTCATAACGCAGGGCCTCCGCCGGATTTACTTTGGACGCGCGGTAGCTGGGATAAATCGTGGCCAGCAGACTCAGGACAAACGAGGTTACGGCGACACTGGTAATGTCGGCCATTTGCGGGTCGGTCGGGATTTTGCTGATGTAATAAATTTCGCGCGACAGGAATTGCACATTGAATAAACTTTCGATGAACGCCACCACTTCGCTGACGTTATAAGCCAGCAGCATGCCGCCGGTAACACCGAGCATGGTGCCGAAAACACCGATGAACGTTCCCTGCACGATGAATATTTTCATGATGCTGCGCGGACTTGCACCGAGTGTGCGCAGAATGGCGATGTCGGATTCTTTATCCGTTACCGCCATCACCAGAGTCGAGACGATATTGAACGCCGCAACCGCAATGATCAACGCCAGAATCAGCGACAGCATGCGTTTTTCGATCTGGATGGCGCGAAAGTAATTGGCGTGCTGTTTGGTCCAGTCGCTGATATAACTGTCGATGGTCAGCAACGCGGGTAATTCCTGCACTACTTTGGGCGCTTGAAACAAATCGGTCAGTTTGAGGCGTACGCCGGACACATCGTCGTTTTCCATGCGATACAGTTTTTGCGCGTCGAACATGTGGATCAAAACCAGTCCGGAGTCGTATTCAAAATGCCCCACTTCAAAAATACCAACCACGGTGAATTGCTTCAGCCGGGGCAAAATACCCGCCGGCGTGACTTGACCTTGCGGCGAAATCAACACGATTTTATCGCCGACGAAAGTGCCCAGCACACGCGCCAGTTCCATGCCGATCACGATACCGAATTCTCCCGGCTCCAGGTTTTCCAGCTTGCCGCTGACCATCGAATGGGAAAAATTGGCTACTTTATCTTCCATCGCCGGCAATATGCCACGCACCATTACGCCTTGCACAATCTGGTTATGCGACAGCATGCCTTGCGCGCTGACATACGGGGCTGCGGCTTCGACGGCCGGATGTTTGCTGGCTTCATCCGCGATTTGCTGCCAGTGGCTCAGGTTGCCATAAGGGCTCGCGATCTGCACATGCGACGCCACACCCAGAATGCGCGTGCGCACTTCTTTTTGAAAACCGTTCATGACGGACATGACAGTTATCAGCGCCGTCATTCCCAGCGTAATCCCCATCAGGGAAATCAAAGAAATAAACGAGATGAAGTGATTGCGTTTCTTGGCGCGCGTATAACGCAAGCCGATGAAAAGTTCGTAGGGGGACACGAATTAAAATACCCGTAATAAGTTCAATTGCGAAGTTTGCCACATTTAAGCCGGGCTTAACAAATAATCGGCACGGCCCGGCGGAATTGCGGCAGCCGGATTTTCGCTTAGGAAATACCGGAAAAAAGCGGTTTACCCGTAGGAATGTTCACTGAGTTTTTGCCGCGAATCGCAATGCAATATGACCGGGCGCAGGTGTTTTTCAAAGTGCTCCTAAAAGCTGCCGCGCGCTTCGTCAACCAATTGAGTCAGTCTGGCGATATCGAGCACATGCAAATCATGTCCTTGGCGCATGATGAGCTTGTCTTTGATGAGTTTTTTCAGTTCGCGCGAGACCGCTTCGCGGTGTGTACTGACCAAATTGGCGATTTCGGTTTGCGTCGGCGATGGTGAAATGATCGCAACATTTGCCGTGGTCATGTGGTCTCTCGCCAGACGCAGCAGTTCCGATTGAATCCGGTTACGTACTGCCAGTGTACTGAAGTCGTACACACGCTCGGTGAGACGGCGGACCTGTTCCGTCAATCGTTTGAATATGATCTCGGCAATTTTCCGGTTGGAATAAATCAGATCTTGAAAATCCGGCGCGGGCATTGATGCCAGCAATGTGCTGGTTCTGGCCACAGCTGTAGCGGAACGGGGATGGCCGTCTATCGCCGTTAGCTCACCAAACATTTCACCCGTCGGTAAATTACATAAAATGACTTCCTGTCCGGATAAGCTATGATACATGACACGAATTTCGCCCTGCACAATGAAAAAAGCACTGTTGGTGTGATCGCGGTAGCGCACGATTTCATTCCCAGCATCGTAGCGATGCCATTGGCAAGCTGCGGCGACCATTTCAATTTCTTTTGGCGACAGATGCTTGAATTCTTTGATGACCGACAGCATCGCCCTGGCGCGGTCAGGCGGTATGTTTCGCGTACTCATTTTTTCCCCGTTTTCCAAAATGTCTTTTCCTGTTCTCAGATTCTGAATAACATTTTCCCCTGACAGAGGTAATGATATATCAAAGTCCGATCAGGTAAAAACTTCCGTTTTTCCCGTGAGAAATTAACAATTGAAGTGAAGGAATTTAAGGAAGCTCTGAAAAAGGTAGCGAGCGACGGTCAGGCAAGGCGAAATCAGATGAAAAAGCGCAGTTTACAAGATGTAAATGAGCATTTTGAGTCTGATTTCAACACAGCATGACCGAGTGCAGTAGTTTTTCAGAGCTTCCTTAGCAGCACTAAAATCTCGCCAGGCAAGATAAAAAGCTAGGCGGAGCAGCTAAAACAAAGGGATTTACCGGTGGGGAACGATGGTTAATTGGCTGCACGAACGAATTGCTTTGTTGCGCGGTACTCACATCCTCGTCTATCGGATTGATATTGCCCCGGCTGCCGCGTTACGTGCGCTTCATGCTTCAGTGCGTTCGTCGAATTATTCAACGTTTTCCGAACCGGAATTATTCCGGCGCGGCGGATTTCGGCAACACGCTATAAACCTGATCGCGTCCGGCACGTTTGGGTTCGTATAAAGCGCCATCGACCCTGGATAACAGTATGGTAAGCGAAATATCTTCCGGTTCACTTTGAATGACACCGATACTGAGCGTTACATTGAGCGTTTTATTGATCGTGCCGCAATGCACATTGGCTGCATGCGCCCGAATGCGCTCCGCGGTTTTCAGCGCTTCACTGATTGCAGTATCCGCCAAAATGATAATGAACTCGTCACCACCGTAACGTGCGGCAAAATCGACATTGCGAATCGATTGCGAAATCTTTTTCGCGACACCAGCGATGATTTCATCGCCGGCGACATGCCCGAGGCTGTCGTTCAGCGCTTTAAAATGATCGACATCGATCATCATTACGGAAAACGGGCGCTTATTCCGTTCATACCGCGCCAACTGGTCATTGATGATGGCATTCAGTTTATTGCGGTTATACAGCCCTGTCAGGCCGTCCGTTACCGACAGTGTTTCCAGTAGCGCATTCTTTTGCTGCATCGCGGCGCTGGCTTGTTCGATCTCGGCTTGATCCCGGCGCAACTGGTCCGTCATCTGATTGAACATTTGTGTCAGTTGACCGAGTTCATTGCGTTGAGTGCTCGTTAATTCAACGTTAAGATCGCCTTTTACAATCCGCTCTGTCGCATCGATCAATTTTCTCAGCGGCACGACAATCGCATGGCTCATTTGGAAAGCGATGGTAGTTACGATCAATATAATGATACTGATCAGACTAACAAAGAAATTCCGCTGCTGTTCCCAAAAAGCATAGATCAATTGATGGCTTCTGGTCGCGATGATGGTGATCAGCGGTTTTTCCGATACATAGGCCAAGCCCGCCACTTTTTCCTGCCGCGGCCCCTGGAATATTTCATATTCCCCCGGATGGTCGCGCAAGCGCTTCAAAGTCACCGGATCAAGCGTAACAGGATTATCCGGATTGACAATCGAAACATCGCTGGCCAGCATGATATAGCCGTTGGCATCCAGCAGCAAAACATCACCGGGCGGAGATTTGACTTTGTCCTTCAAATTTGACTGGATATCGCGCAAATCAAATGTGACGATCAATGCGCCCAGAATGAAATCATCCACCGATAAAATGGGAACCGCGATGCTCAATATCGCCGTTGCATAACCGTCATTCCATTGCGGCGGCGCGACCACCTCGCCTTGCGTCGATGCATCTTGCGGCCAATTTTGCGAGAGCTTAACCGGAAAAGGTGTTTCCATATTGCTGGCGATCACTTTTCCGTCGACATCGACGACGGTTAATTCCAATACGGCATCCAACCGTTTATGCACGGACTTCAGATACAACTCCAACGATTTTCGTTGCGCGATGAACTTGTTCTTTTTCGACTGATTTTCCAGCGACAGCCCTTCAATCAGAATTTTTGAAGTCGACAGTTCACGAACCGCAAGAATTTGTTCTTTGATCCATAAATCCAGCTCCCGGCTGGCATAATTGGCCAAAGCGCGTAACTCACGGGTGACATTTTCGTTGATCATCGTTTCGTTTTGCTGAAACGACAATATGCCAAGCGCCAATGAAGGAATCAGCGTGGCCAGAATGGAGAAAACGATAATCTTGCTTTTGATGCTTCTCAATATCGATCCCGTGAAATAATTAAACGCTATGCGGTATGAAGCGCGACCGGTTGTTTATCCGGATAATTGCTCATTTGATAGCCTTGCCACAAGCGGCCGGCAATAAACGTTGCAATGGCGTTGGCTTGCTGTTGCAGATTCGGATTGCCCAATTCTCCGGTTGTTTCTTTGAACAGTTGCAGCCAGCGCTCAAACAATGCCGCATTGAGATCGGGTAAAGCGATATGTTTCGGCATCGGTGCGCCGCGGAACCGGCTGGTGCCGCGCAACTGCGCCGACCAAAAATTGATCATCTGTACAAAATGCGCATCCCAGTCGATGACATGCGCTTCGAAAATCGGACCGAGCCCCGGATCTTTCCGCGCTTTTGCGTAAAATGTATGGACCAGATTCGCGATTTCTTCTTCGGTATATAAATTGGGATTGGGCATTGGAAACGGTGATTGACTCATAAATGGAAATTACCTCAGTACTGGTTAAAAAAGAATTTGTATGATAACAAAACTAGACTGTAACAGTGTTTTGCAGATAAGACTGAAAACCGTTACTTTATGATAGAAACTAGTTTATCTTCGAGCATCCGGATTGTCCAACTTTACAGCAAATCAGGCGGTTTTCCTTGTACCCTGACGGTAACGGCACGATCCGCGCGATTATGTGACAGGGAGTGAGCGCCATGAAAAATTTATACGGTAAAGCATTGCTGGTTGATCCGGTTCTCACCAAATCGACGGCGTTTACACGCGAAGAACGGGAGCGCTATGGTCTGCGCGGATTGCTGCCGTACGATGTCGCTACGATGACCAAGCAGATTGCGCGTGTGCTCGACAACATGCGCTGCAAAAGCAGTGCGATAGAAAAATATATTTTCT
>JAFEEV010000046.1 GCA_018240935.1 Pseudomonadota bacterium | reverse complement strand
TGATGTTGTCGATACCGATGTTCCAATCGTTGTAACCGAAGCGGATCGAAATTGCGCCGCCATACGTCAGATTGGGCGTAAACGTGCTAAACGTGCCGCCCGTACCCAACACGGTAACCGGTGAATAATCGATCAGTGTACTTTTGCTGTCGCCGTCAACGATACGCACCTGCGAGTCGGGATGATCCGCCTTGAGGTATCCGGCCAAATCGAAGCTGTTCAAGCGAATCGCCCAGCCGGGCTCGGGTACCAGGGTAATTTCCGCAAAGTGATCAGCGCTGGTCACGCTGAATGCGACATTCGCCAGACCGCCATAATTGAAATCCCAGAAATCGAGATTGTTGTAAGCTACCGTATTGGTGCTGATTTGCCATGTGCGGTATTCGGTGGTGATATTCGGCGTATAACCGTTACCCATCGAATAGGACCCCACCGCGTCGCTGGCGGCATTGACGTTATCGCCGTATGCACCGGGAATGTCGCCGTAATTACCAACAGCCGGGTCCAAATTGAATGTCAGGATGGTAGCCTGAGCCGATGCGGCCAGTAACACGCCTGCTCCCGTCAGCATCGATTTTACTAATAGTGATTGCGCTTTCATGATGTTTTCTCCTCATTCATAAACTGGATGTATCGAGTATTCATTGCGTCGAATTTAAACGATCAACAAACCGCCCGGCTTATCCGAAATATAACAACAGTAAAAATCTTCTTGTTTTTTGTGCACGGCATCTTGCGTCAGACCTCATGACAATCATGCGAAATAAATTATACATTCATCAGGTTATGAATGTGTAAGAAAAAACTGATGTACGCTTATCGGAAGATAATGCACAAAAATTCGCGCACGCCCATAATTATCATTAAAACAGCAGAGCAACCATAGTAAGCATTTCCCTTTCTCCCGGGAAGGTTGTCATGCTTTCGGGTAGCACAGCGTTTTGAGTATGTTATAGTGACAGCGGCAACGCATCATGCCACTCCTATTAACGCTATATGGAGGATCAAGATGAAGAAAAGCAAATCCGAGTTACGCGAAGCGATTGTGGATACGGTTGTTACCATCGCGGAACGTACCAACTGGGAAGCAGTTCGTTTGTTTGACGTGGCCACTGAACTGAATATTACGCTGGACGACATCCGCGTTTATTTCCGCGAAAAGGAGGATCTGGTCGACGCCTGGTTTGACCGGGCCGACAGCCAAATGCTGCGGGCCGCGGAAACGGTGGAATTCCTCTCGCTGCCGTCGCGCGAACGGCTGCTGCATCTCATGATGTCCTGGCTCGATGCCTTGGCCGCGCAGCGCAAAGTCACGCGGCAGATGATCGGCGCCAAGCTGGAACCCGGCCACCTGCACATCCAGATTCCCGCCCTCATGCGCGTCAGCCGCACTGTGCAATGGATGCGCGAAGCCGCGCAACGCGACGCCACCTTCATGCGCCGCGCGCTGGAAGAAACCGCGCTGACGACGATCTATCTCGCGACGTTTGCTTACTGGATGCAGGACGATTCGGAAAATTCGCAGAACACGCGCGAATTTCTGGCGCACAAACTGAAAATGGCTGAATCGCTCGATCACTGGGTATACCGATCCCCGGACAAAGAAACTGCCACTGCCGGCTCGGAAACGCAACCGCATAAAATTACCGCAACACTTGAACCTTCATCGCTGGCCGAACCGTTGGCGCAGCAAAGGCATGCAAAATCCGGCTAAATCGTGGACCCGCTCACGCATGCCTTAAGCGGTGCTTTGCTGGCGCGCGCAGCGGCATCACCGGGAGCGCAGCCGCAAAGGAAAGAAAGCGTTATGCCGGTGCGCCTGCAAGTCGCCGCCGGCTTCGCCGCAGCGGCATTTCCCGATCTCGATCTGATATTGCGGCTGATCGATACGCTGACTTATTTGAATTGGCACCAGGGACCGACACATTCCTTGGTGCTGCTGCCGCTTTGGGCTTGGTTGCTGGCTTGGCTGTTTGCCCGACTGAGCCGCGGGCGCTATAACTGGCGATCGTTTTATCGCCCCGCTTATCTCGGCATCGCCATCCACATCGCCTGGGATTTGATCACATCGTATGGGTTGATGCTGTTTGCACCGTTTTCCACCGGGCGTTTTTCACTGCCGCTGGTGTTTGTCATCGATCCCTGGTTCAGTTTGATCATCATTGCCGGTCTAATCGCTTCTTGGCGCTACCCGCGACGCAGAATCCCGGCTATCGCGGCGTTGCTCGTGTTGTGCGGCTATGTGATTTTCTTATCGGCGTTGCACCGGCAAGCAACCGCCATCGCCAGCCGGTACGCCGGATCCCAAGCCATTTTTCACCCGCAGATCGGCGTGCTGCCGCAACCGCTCTCTCCATTTCACTGGAAAATCATCATCCGCGACCACGCGGCGTATCACATCGCGGATATTGATTTATCGCCATCCGCCGGAGAAAAACGCACCGGCTCCGATGATTGGCTCCTGCCAAGAATGATCGCCGCCTATCGCCCGCCTGCGGAAAATCATTGGACAATTCAACCGCAATCCGGCAGCGATCCCGCCCGCGCGGCCCTGCTTCGCGAAGCCTGGCTGGCGCCCGCTTTCGCCCCTTTCCGCGCTTTCGCGCAGTTTCCGGTATTGGATTCCGTGGATACGCAGGAACAGAAATTTTGCGCCTGGTTCTACGACCTGCGCTTCAAATTTCCGGAATTGCCGCCGTCGTTCCGCTACGGTGCATGCCGAGAGAACGATCGAGCGGATTGGCGGATGGTACGGCAACGGGGAGTGTTTTATATTGATTGAATAGGAATAATTTGATAAAAATTGAAAAATTTCCCGCTCATCAATAGACTGTTTACATGATTAGCTGTGTTGAAATCAAACTCAAAATGCTCATTTACATCTTGTAAACTGCGCTTTTTCATCTGATTTCGCCCTGCTTGACCGTCGCTCGCTACCTTTTTCAGAGCTTCCTTAGCGATGCTGCCACATTAAAACCACTGGCTCCCCATACTAAGAAC
>JAFEEV010000045.1 GCA_018240935.1 Pseudomonadota bacterium | reverse complement strand
TAAGAATCCGTATAATGTCGAATTAAAGCCCCGGGCGATATTTTCCGCTCCCAAGCTTGGTCCCACGGTACGTTCCTCGATAATATCCATCGGTGCTGCCAATGCGCCCGCCCGCAGCAATAATGCGACATCGCGCGCTTCTTTGCTGGTCATGCGGCCGCTGATCTGCACCCGGCCGCCACCGATTTCTTCGCGGATGACCGGCGCGGTGATGACTTCAGCCTGATTTTTTTCGATCAGCAAGATGGCCATCCTTTTGCCGACATTTTCCCGTGTCAATTGCTTGAAAATGCGCGATCCGCTATTGTCCAAATTAAGATGCACCGCAGGCTGATTGTCTTTGTCAAAACCGGGCTGAGCGTCGGTGATATGCTCGCCTGTCAGCAATACTTGTTTTTTTACGAGCAGCGGGCTGCCGCCGCGTTCTTCGTACAGCTCGGTACCCATCGGCACCTTGCCGCGCAAGGCGGCATCGAGGTCGTGTTCGTCATCGACCATGCGGACTTCCAGCGTGGCCGTGCGTCCCAGAATATCTTTTGCTTTGGCGGTATCCTGCACACCCGGCAACTGCACGATGACACGATCCACACCGGCTTTCTGAATGATCGGCTCCGCAACCCCTAATTCATTGACACGGTTGCGTAATGTGGTGATGTTTTGCAGCACTGCCGATTCTTGCATGCGGGCGATCGCTTCGGTTTTAATCGTCACGAGCAAGTGGTGCCGGTTATCGCTATTTTCTTCCTTCAAACTGAGATCCGGGTAATTCGGCTTCAATTCAGCTTCGGCTTTTGCGCGTGACTCGGCATCGCGAAATTTTAGAATCAGTTTCTTGGCACTTTTCTCAAGCCCGGCATAGGAAATTTTTTGTTCACGCAATTTGGCGCGAATATCCGCGCTATAGCGATCGAGTGACTTGTCCAGCGCACCTTCCATATCGACCGCCAGCATGAAATGCACACCGCCGCGCAAATCCAGCCCTAAATACATCGGCAAGGCGCCGAGGTCGGTCAGCCACTGCGGAGAATTCGGTAGCAAATTCAACGCGATAATATAGTCATTGCCAAGCGTGGATTCCAGCAAATCTTTGGCTTTGATTTGAGTATCCGTATCGGCGAAACGAACCTTGACACTTCCTTCTTCCAAAAGTGTTCCATTCGTTTCAAGATTGCCTTGCTTTAACGCGTCTTCGACTCGTTGCAGCAAAGCGGTGTCGGTGTTTGCGGAGATCCGTAAAGGAGAAATCTGTACTGCGGGCGATTCGCCGAAGAAATTCGGCAAAGTGTAAAGCAGGCCGAGTAACAGTGAAACCGCAATAATCAGGTATTGCCAAAGTGCGTAGCGGTTCATGTGTGTCAGTTAATTATTAATAGATGATAAAAGGTAAAAATGACGTGTCGTACCAGGCAGTGCAATCCGTATTTTTCATGCCTGCGCGGTTATTTCTTTTCGCTATTTTTTAGCTTCGGTATCGTTACCGGCCGAGGCTTCCGCTGTTTCCGCTCCATTGCTTTCCGATGCGGCGGCTGATTTGGTTATTTTGGATTTTTGTGCTTTACCTTTCGGTTCGATACTCTTTAATGTGCCTTTCGGCAGCAAAGTCTGCACTGAAGACTTCAGAACGGTGACTTCGGTGGCAGGTGCTATTTCGATAATGACGTAATTTTCGCTGACATTGAGAACCTGCCCGAGGATACCGCCATTCGTGATGACTTCGTCACCTCTTTGCAAACTATCCACCATTTGCTTTTGCTCTTTTGCGCGCTTGGCTTGAGGACGGATCAGCAGAAAATAGAATAACAGCAATAATCCGAACATCGGCAGCAGACTCATCCAGTCTGCAGTGTCTTGCGCCGACGAAGCAGCTTGGGCAAATGCATCATTAATCAGCATAAAACTCTCCCTTTTCTAAAAAGGGTACATATTAGCATGATGACCGCTTAGGCCAGAAATTCTTCTGCATATTCTTCGAATTGTTTGTTTTCAATTGCGCTACGGATTTCCGTCATCAGCTGCTGGTAATAGTACAGATTGTGCACGGTGTTCAAGTGCGCTCCGAGCATTTCATTAATGCGCTGCAAGTGGTGCAGATAGGCGCGGCTGAAATTCCGGCAGGTATAGCAACCGCAATGTTCATCCGGTGGTGAGGTATCCAGCCGGTAACGGCTGTTGCGCAATTTGATGATGCCGTGGCGCGTATACAGCCAGCCGTTGCGGGCGTTGCGTGTCGGCAGCACGCAATCGAACATATCGATGCCTTGCGCTACGGCATGGACAATATCCGCCGGCGTGCCGACACCCATCAGATAACGCGGCTTATCGGCGGGCAGCAGCGGCGCCGTATGTGTCAGGATACGCTGCATGTCGGCCTTGGGTTCGCCGACGGATAGACCGCCGATTGCGTAGCCGTCAAAACCGATGGCCTGCAAACCGGCCAATGACTGATCACGCAGATGCTCGTGCATCCCGCCTTGTACAATGCCGAACAAGGCGTTCGGATTATCGTGATGCGCTAGCTTGGAACGCTCCGCCCAGCGCAGACTGAGTTCCATGGATAATCGCGCGGTGGTTTCATCCGCCGGATAAGGCGTGCATTCATCAAAGATCATCACAATGTCGGAATTGAGCGTGCGTTGAATCCGCATCGATTCTTCCGGCGATAAAAAACAATTGTCGCCATTGACCGGCGATTTAAAGTGAACACCTTGTTCGGTGATTTTGCGCAGTTCACCCAGACTGAAAACCTGGAACCCGCCCGAATCGGTTAGTATCGGGCCGCGCCAGCTCATGAAATCATGTAATCCGTTATGCGCCTCGATAACTTCCAAGCCGGGACGCAGCCACAAGTGAAATGTATTGCCCAGAATAATTTGCGCGTTTGTTGCTTGCAGCGCGGCAGGCGGCATGCTTTTGACCGCACCGTATGTGCCCACCGGCATGAAAACCGGTGTTTCGACGGTACCGTGCGCGAGCGTCAATGTTCCGCGGCGAGCGGTTTTGTCAGTCGAATGCAACTGAAATTTCATGACTTCCTCTCAATCAACATAGCATCTCCGTAACTGAAAAAACGATAGCGCTCATTAACCGCATGCTGATAAGCGCGCCGGATATTTTCCATGCCGGCAAATGCCGAGACCAGCATCAGCAACGTCGAACACGGTAAGTGAAAGTTGGTCAGCAAGCGTTCAACCACTTGGAAACGATAGCCCGGCGTAATAAAAATCCGCGTATCGCCATAGCCTGCAACCAACTGACCCTGGTGCGCCGCAACGCAGGACTCCAGCGCCCGTAGCGAAGTGGTGCCGACGGCCAGAATACGTCCGCCCGTTTGTTTGGCTTGTCCGATTGCATCCACAGTGGCTTGGGGAATATGGTAAGTTTCGCGGTGCATGGTGTGATCGGCGATATTTTCGACCCGCACCGGTTGAAATGTTCCTGCACCGACATGTAATGTGACATAGGCGATCATGACGTCCATCGCACGCAATTGATCCATCATACCGGTATCAAAATGCAATCCGGCCGTCGGGGCAGCGACAGCGCCCGCATTCCTCGCATAAACCGTTTGATAACGCGCTTCGTCTGCCTTAGTGACCGGACGGTTGATGTACGGGGGTAACGGCAGTTGGCCGTAGCGTTCGAGTAGTTCCGCAGCCGTTTTTTCATGTTCAAAGCGTAAGGTATAAAACTCCTGCTCACGCGCGATTACGGTTACCGGCAATGCGTCTGCAAGCAGTAACGTTGAATTCGGTCTGGGTGCATGGCTGGCGCGGATGGCCGCTTGAACATGGCGATCATCGAGTATCCGTTCCACCATGACTTCCACTTTGCCGCCACTGTCTTTCTTCCCGAATAAGCGCGCTTTGATGACTTGAGTATCGTTGAATACCATCACATCCCCGGCGCGCAGGTAATCGGGCAGATTGGAAAATACCCTATCCTGCCAGCGATTATGAATGCTATCCAAATAGAGCAAGCGGCTGCCGGTGCGTTGTCCGGCGGGGAATTGTGCGATCAGTCCGGGAGGCAGGTGGAAATCAAAATCCTGAGTCTTCATGCCCGCTATTATAACGGCGCAATATGTTTTCCGCCCATTTGGCTTGCTGTACTTCGGCTTTTCAGTGATAATTGCGCCTTCTGTTTGTTCGAAAACAGGCGGATTGTTTGGCCGAGATGGCGGAATTGGTAGACGCACGGGACTCAAAATCCCGCGATGGTGACATCATGGGGGTTCGATTCCCCCTCTCGGCACCAAGTGCAGCATTCAAGTAGTTTCAGATCGTTTCAATTCCCTTTTCAATCATTAAATTTTTAAAATTGACTATGCCGGAAGATTGCTTGTTGTCTTCTGACATATTGTCAAATGCATACCGATCCCGCAGCACGGCCAGTAAAGCCAAAGAATGAGCATTCGATGAGTGCTTTCACCCATAAGTCAAACTGATTATCTTGTCTCATCCAGGTAAGAACCGCTGAAAAGTGAAATCAACGGAGAATAACCCGCAATAATCCGAGATCTGTTCGTTTAGCAGAAGCGCCGATTTTGTAGCCGATCTTTCTCTTATTTATCAAAGTAGATTATTCATTATCCACAAATTCTGTGGATAACTTTGTGAGTAATTGCTTGGCTTTAGCACTTAACCTGCATATTTCTAAGGATTTTTATTGATCTGATTAATTATTTAACACAATAATTATGTGACACTTATCATATGGTTACGGGATACTTTTCATGCTGATGCGAAATTATTCAAGGAGATTTTTATAATCTGATCAAATTGTGGATTATTTGAAATGTCAAGGGGGAAGTTGAATTGCTTTTTATCTGAAAAGCGTGAATACCGGCCGGTTAGTTCAATGAAGAACTGATTTGTTTAGTTTATGTCTATATGCGCGTTGTCAAGTAGTAGTATCGGCGATGGCGGTTGCGGTCAGCGCCAAAGTTTTTTGCATCCATCGTGTATCAGAGAAATTTTCTTTTCAAAGCTTCGATATAAAACCCATTATTCGCTTTATTCAAAGTATCTTTGTAGGAATTTATGAGTATAATAGTAAGAAGATGCCCTAGAAAGTATTTATAAGTATATGATTATTTTATTTGTTTAATTCTTGTAGATGCTCGATCCTATAAATGATTTAGGATTATTGCAGGTTGACGATGCTAATTTTTTTCTCCAAAGAAAAGACCGATTTGCCGGAACACTATAGCGATCTGTTCGAAGTTTGCCATTTCAGCGATTTTTCCGATTGGGAGAAAAATAGAACTATTCCTTCCGCATTTATCATTGCTGGAAAAGACCGGCAATATATATCTTCCGTGCTGGCAAAAATACGCAGAGATGATGAAGTTTTTGCGTCATTGTGCTTTGCACTCGATCCGGTTGCGCCGTTTGATAGTTTGTTACTGGATGGTCAATTACCGCAGCCGCCGGCTTTGCGGGAAGCGGTGAATCAAGTGGAAGATTTGCTGAAATCGCTGAAGAGTAACGAGACCTACATCACACACCAAGGCCGGTTAATCAAGTACTTGTGGCTGCGCCCGGATTTTATTCTACAGCCGCATCATGAGTGGCAGTATCCGCGTTTTTACCGCTACCCATTGCTGGAAGCGCTGAGTCAGGATAGTTCCGACTCTTTCGAATGGCTGCGCAATCTCGCCAATAACAAAATCATCGAAGCCTTGACGATGGTCGACCGGCAGCGGGAATGCACCTATTGCCGCTCGGCGCATTTGAGTTTTATCGATGTATGCCCGAACTGTTTGTCGATCGATATCAAATTGCAGGCTTCTTTGCATTGTTTTACCTGCGGCTGTGTCGATGTGCAGGATAGATTCATGCACAGCGGCACCATCGTCTGCCCCAAATGCCATACGCATTTGCGGCATATCGGCAGCGACTACGACCGGCCGATCGAGAACTATCGTTGCCAATCGTGCAGCCAGTCGTTTGTGGAAGGCGATGTGCAGGTGCGCTGCGCGATGTGTGAAAATGAAATGAAGCCGGGCGATCTCGTTCTGAATGAAGTGCACAGCTGGCGCTTGAGCGACAAAGGCCGGACGATTGCTTTCCGCGGCGAAGTATTCGATTTGTCTTCGGGTTTCGATCAACTCGATTTTATTTCCCGCGAATTATTTATTCACGATCTCGACTGGATGATGGTGACATCGCAACGTTATCCCAATATGCAGTTCAGTTTGTTCGGCATCTATTTTGCCAATTTGCCGGATTTGGCGGAGCTGTTTAACCATGCGCGGCTGTTGCAGATGCTCGAATCCTTTGCGCAACGCTTGCGGAGCCTGCTGCGCACCCCCGATCTTTCCACGCGGACTTCGGAGAACATGCTGTGGCTGCTGTTGCCGAATACCGATGAACAGGGGTTGAACGGTTTTCAAAAACGCATCGAAAGCAGTATGAAGGTGCTGCTGGAAGAAAGTGAGCATAAGCTGGATTTCCGTTTTATCGGCATTTCTTCGCGGCAAATATCCGGTAAGGAAAATGCCCAGCTTCTGTTAGCGCGTCTTGCGGGCGAATTGTTATAGTTCATGGAAAGTTTGCATCAGATCTGGTCCTTTTTTCTCGTTGCAACTTCGCGTTATCAGGATTTGCATTATGTCTTCATGCTGATTCCATTCGTATTATTTTTCGAGCTGCCGCTGTACTTTCTCAATTGGATGAGCGTTTTTCGTTATCTGTTCAGGAAATCGGTGAAAGCCCCGGAGTCTTTCCCGTATCACCCCAAAGTGACTTGCGCGATCACCTGTTACGCGGAAGGAATGGCGGTGCAAAGTACGGTGATTTCTTTGCTGGAGCAAGTCTATCCGGGGCATATTGAAATTATTGCGATGGTTGATGGCGTGCAGAAAAATCTGGCTACCTATCAAGCTTTGAAGGAACTTGCTCCGCTGGTGGCAAATTACACCAAGCGTTCACTGATCATTATTCCTAAAATTCAGCGCGGCGGACGGGTCTCATCATTGAACGCCGGCTTGAACCGGGCGCATGGTGAGATTTTTTTTGCGCTGGATGGCGATACATCGTTCGATAATCAGATGGTCAGCGCAGCCGCGGCGCACTTCCGCAACCCCGATATTGTGGCGGTTACCGGACCGATGCGAGTGCGCAATGCCCGGAGTACGCTCATTACCCGGCTGCAGAGTCTGGAGTACATGCTGACCATGCAAATAGGCAAGCTAGGATTTGCAAAACTGAACGTCATCAATAACGTTCCCGGCGCATTCGGTATTTTCAGAAAATCTTTTATCCAAAAAATCGGCGGATGGAATACCGGCACGGCCGAAGATCTCGATCTGACACTGCGCATCAAACAATACTACAGCCGTTATCCGCACTTGCGGATTGAATTCGAACCCGGGGCGGTTTCCCATACCGATGCGCCGGAGAGTCTCCGGGATTTTCTCAAGCAACGCCTGCGCTGGGATGGCGATCTCTGGTATATCTACTCGAACAAGCACAAGTATGGGATTTCGGCAGCCATGATGGGATGGGGCAATTTTATATTCTTGCTGTGGTATGGCATTTTGTTTCAGATCGTCATGCCTTTTTCGATCGTGATTTATACCGTCTATATGGCGGTAAAACTGCCTTTCCATACTTTTCTGCTCAGCATGCTTTTGGTTTATCTGTTCTATTTCAGTCTGATCATGCTGCAATATATTTTTTATCTTGCGCTGGTTTCGGATAGAAAGTGGGAGGATTGCGAGGCTGCTTTAATTCTTCCGGTTTACCCGCTGTTCCAGTTTATTTCGCGGATATGGAGCACTGTTGCGATTTTGAATCAGATACTCAACAAAGGTCACCTGGATTCCGCGATGGCGCCCTTGTGGGTGCTTAAAAAAGGGAAGCAGTAAAGTGCGCCGTTTCTTGCTTCTGTTTCTGCTATTGCTGCTGATGCTGCCGGTTCATGCAGCCGCGGAAGTGAGAACGCTGACCGAGTTCTACGCGAATCTTGACCAGGCGGCGACGGTCCTGAAGGCGAAAGCGGATCTGGACGCGCAACAATCGCAATTGCATGTGCAGGAAGCGCAAAAGGGCTGGGAGATATTCGGCGGGGTGTCCGCCGGTTATCAAAAAAGTCCTTTCGCCCGCGAGCCCTTCGGACACTTCTTTGATCCGCTGGGCCGCATCGGCGTGCGTTATCCCTTGTTGGGCAGCGCCGAGAGACAACAACGGGCGATCGATGATGCGGCAACTCAAGTGAAAATCGAAGGCATCCGGCTGGATTGGAGCAAGCGGCTGGCGAAACTTTTTCTGGAAGAAAACTATGCCGCCTATTGGAGCGCGAGGAAGATGCTGGCTTTGACCGAATCTTACCTGCGGCTGCGCGACGGCGGGGTCACTGATATCCTTCAGCAGCGCCGTGAGGCGGGTCTGTTATTCATGTCGGATTATCTCGAGTTTCTTTCCGCTTTTGACCGTGCGGAACGGCTGAAAATAGAATTCGGCAATAACCGTGATCAAGCGTTGATCCGGTTGGGGTACCTGACGAATGCCAAAATTTCCCCCTTCGAACCGGTGAAGCCCGAGTTGCCGGAAATTGAAGGCGGCACACCGGTAGACATCGAGCAATTGGATCTGAAAATACTGCAAGCGCGCATAGAGAATATTCAAAACACCAAGGAAAAGGAAAATTGGCGCGGTATCGAATCCGATGTCAATGCGACGGCTTTCGGCGGACCGGCCATTCCTCATCCATCGCCGGAATCGATGCAGCTTGGCTATGGCGGATCGGTCGGTTTTAATTTCAGGATGCCGCTGGAAATTATGAGTGTGCGGAAAAATGAGGAATCCCGGTTAAATAGTCAATTGATCAGCCTGCGTGCGGACTACACGCATCGAGACCAGGAATTGCAGCATGAATTCCGCGCTCTGCTGAGCAGTTATCAACAACTGGCGCAGCAAATCAAATTCCAGCATACGCGCCTGGAAGCGGCGCGGGAATTGATGCGGGAACGGAATCTGCGTTTGCAGGTGATCGACGGCGACGCGATCGAGAAGTACTTGCAAGCGGTCAATACCTATTACCGGATTGCGATCGAAAACATCGAAGCTGAATCGGAACAATGGAAGCTGCATATCCGCTTGCGGCAATTTGTATCCTTGCTGGAAGCCGCGGCAAGAAATTCTCATCCGGAAATCAATGTAAATGAACTGATGCGGCCGTTGCAGCAGGCTGCGTTGTCTCTTGCCGGCGGCGGCAAGCAGGCAACGCCGAAGCGCGTCCATCAACCGGCCAGCGCGAATACGCAGGTTTCTGCCGGGCGATTGGCCGCGTATGTCTGGAATTCTGACCAATTAATGGCGCAACCGGGTTTGTGGGAGAAAAAACAGGTTGCCGAGATCGGCCGTTTCCTGGTTTCCCTGGATGCGCAGCAGATTTCCACGGCTGCGGCGAAGCCTGCGCGGTTGAAAAAATTTCTCACGGATGCGCGTCGGCGCGGGAAAAAGGTCGAATTGCTGCTGGGAGACCCTGACTGGATTCTGCCTGCGCAGCGCGGCAAGTTATTGCAGCTCGTCAAAAAGTTGAACGGCATCAATTTTGACGGCCTGCACCTCGATATCGAGCCGGATCAATTGGTGGCGGATTTATCCGCAAAAGCGCGGCTGGAAGAATTGATCGAAACGGTGCGACAAGTATCCGCCATTTCCCCGTGGCCGGTAGGAATCAGCATTCATCCGCGCTATCTGACGGCTGCGTCATCGTTTGATCTGTGTGTGCCGTGCGAGCTGAAAGCGAAAGGCGTCCAAGAGATTACCGTGATGTATTACTCGACGAATCCGGCCAATATCGTTGCTGCATTGCAGCCGGTCATGAACCGGCACCCCGATCTGTCGTTCAGTCTGGCGCAAAGCCTGGAACCCGGATTGGGCGCGGAAAACAGTTATGCGCATAAACCGCAGGCCATTTTTATTCAGGCGATGAAACAATTGCAGGAACAGCTCCGGGCGCCTAATTTTACCGGACTCGTGATTCAATCATGGCAAGATTTGGAAAACTATCTTCATGAAAATACGCTTTAATCAACCAGAAAATAAAACTCCCGATGTCGACCGGGGATTACGTGTCCAATATAGCGCAGCCAAGCGATCCGACAAGTCGTGGCGCTGGTATTTGATCATCGCGGTATCCAGTCTCCCGGTTGTTTATCTGCTGGCGGTGATTGCTTGGGAAATGATCAATATCGAAGCCAACGGCCGCATCCGAGTGCCCAGTTTTACCGTGCGCACGGCTGTCGACGGCTATGTCGAACAGTTATTTGTGGAGCCGTTGCAAACGGTTTCCGAAGGTGCGCGATTGGCGGAGCTGGCCAATACGCCGTTACTCGACAACCGCGACCGGCTGCAAGTCGAGCTTGATGCGCTCGTGCAAGAGAAAAGAAAAATGCTGTTGCAGGCTGATCACTCCAGGACAAGCGCAATGGAACTGCTGAAATTTGCCCAAGAGCAGAAATATTTTTCCTATCAGCGCTTGCGCCAGTACGAATCGCTATTCAAACAGGGTGCCGCAACGCAGGCTGAAGTTGCGTTAGCCCGGAGTCAGCATCATGCGGCCTTGGAAAATCTGGCGGCGCTGGAACGAACCGAGCGCCAGGAGCGTGACAGATTATATAACCAGGAACACGGCCAGTCGCCGGAGCTACGTATGATCTCGAACCGGATCAATCAGTTGCAGCTGGAGTTTGATAAGATTCAAGATCAAATTTACCAATTGACGCTCATTGCGCCGGCGGGAAATGGGATGGTGACAGAATTGTTCGCGCAGCCCGGCGAATTTCTGGGGCGCGGCCAGGCTCTGCTGGAAATTATTTACCCCGAGAAGGTCCATATCGATGCCTTCATACCGCCGAAATATCAGGATTATGCGGTAGTGGGACAAACCGTTCTGGTCAAGTTCCCTAATGGCGAGAAAGCCAAAGCCAAAATCGTATCCGTTCCGGGTGTCATGCAAAAATCTTTTTCTGCTGAAATTAGTCCGCTGGAGACCGTTCAATTTGCAATACTGGCGCAAATGGAATTCATTGGGGATGTCAAAAACCGGCTGATCAACGGAATGCCGGTGACGATCTATTTACAATGAGCAGTCCACCCTCCGTATATAAGCGCGCTTGATCCGGTACGGGTAACAATCATGGTCAAGCAATAAGAAATCCATTCAGCAGATACTGCGGCGTCAAAAATTTGGCTTGGACGTATAAGCTATCGTCTTCTTAACTCTCCGCAATTTTCATTTATCCACATTTTTTGTGGATAACATTGTGTATAAGGTCCTGCTTTGATAATTAACTTAGCGGAGGATAAAGAGAATCCCCAGTCTGCTTAATTATTTAACAATTTTGTTATGCTTTAATTATCATGTGGTTATATGTTTGTTTGGTTTTTGTGAAGCTACCGTATAGGCGCTATCGCGCATACTGGCCTGATCTGCTGCAAACTTGGATAAGTCGATCATTCATATCGTGTATGATCGCGCATTTATTTTCTTCGGTTATTCGCTGTTCGACCGGCAGTACTAAAATTTCTAAGACGTTATGCTGAATATTCAGTCGTTGACTTATCTGCAAGGCGGGACCCCGCTGCTGGAAAATTGCCATTTGCAGATTTTCGCCAATCAGCGCGTGGGGCTGGTCGGCAAAAACGGATGCGGTAAATCCACGTTGTTCCGGCTGATTCGCGGGGTGATCAAACCGGATAGCGGCGAAGTCAGTTTGCAAGCCGGAAAAACCGTCGCGTTCGTCGAACAGGAAATCGCCAATTCCGGACAAACAGCCATTGAATTTGTACTCGATGGCGATGTTGAGTTGCGTCAACTGGAAAAAACTCTGGCGCAAGCCGGGCACGATGCTGCCTGGTTTGAAGCGCAGCAGCGCTACGAAGCCATTGGCGGTTATACCGCACCAGCGCGCGCGGCGCAGCTATTGCGCGGATTGGGTTTTGCCAATACCGCGCTGGAGCGGGCGGTTAATCATTTTTCGGGCGGCTGGCGGATGCGCTTGAATCTAGCGCGCGCTTTGATGCATCGCGCCGATCTGCTGCTGCTCGATGAACCGACCAATCACTTGGATCTGGAAGCGATTCTGTGGCTGGAGCAATATCTGGCGCGTTATCCGGGCAGTTTGATCGTGGTGTCGCACGATCGCGAGTTTCTCAATGCGTGCGTCAACCGCATCGCGCATATACAGAACCGGCAAATCGACGGTTATAGCGGTAATTATGACGATTTCGAACGCGCCCGCGCCGAGCGTCTGCTGCAACATACCCAGGCTATACAGCAACAACAAAGACAAATCGCGCACATGGAAGACTTTGTGCGCCGTTTTCGCGCCAAGGCGACCAAGGCCAAACAGGCGCAGAGCCGCATCAAGGCGTTGGAGCGCTTGACCCGTTTAGCGCCGGTGCAGGTTGAGGATGGTCATTTTGCGCTGCAAATCGACGCACCCGAACGCAGTCCCGATGTCTTGTTGCGCGCCAGGAACATGAGTTTCGGCTACGGCAGCCAGCCATTGTTCCAGCAGGTGAATCTGATCTTGCAAGCGGGGACGCGGATTGCATTGCTGGGACCGAACGGCGCGGGGAAGTCCACGTTGATCAAACTGCTCAACGGAGACATTCAGCCGGAAACCGGCTCATTGGAATGGGCGCAAAATATCCGTATCGGCTACTTTGCGCAGCATCAGCTGGAAAATCTCGACGCTGCGGCAACCCCTTTGGAACATATGCAGCAACTGGCGCCGGCGCAAACCGAGCTGGATCTGCGCAAATTTCTGGGGCGGTTCGGTTTGGGCGGAGATGACGAGAACCGCCCGGTCGCCAGCTTCTCCGGCGGAGAAAAAAGCCGTCTGGCGTTAGCGTTATTAGCTTGGCAAAAACCGCATGTATTGTTATTGGACGAACCCACCAATCATCTGGACTTGGATATGCGCGATGCGCTGACGCTGGCGCTGGAGGCTTATTCCGGCGCCGTGGTGCTGGTTTCGCACGATCGCAGCCTGGTGCGAGCCGTGGCGGATGAGTTGTGGCTGGTGGCGGATGGTCAGGCGCAGTTGCTGGACGGTGATCTGGAAGATTATAAGAACTGGCTGGAGGCGCGCCGTTGCAGTGAAGCCGCGGAAACAAAGGCGGCGGTGCAAAAAGCGCAACCCAAAGCAGCGCCCAAGCCGAACAAAAAGGCATTGCTGTCGAAGCAATCCAAACTTGAAGCGGCTTTAACCGTTGCGCAAAAAGAATTGGCTGAAGCGAACCGCCGTTTAGCCGACCCGGCCACGTATACGAATTGTCCGCGCGAGGAAATTGACCGGCTCAGTACGATGCACGCCGCACTGGAGAAGAAAGTGGCCGAGCTGGAAGAAAACTGGCTGGAACTGGAAATGGCGATGGAAGAGTGAAAGAAATGAAGCCTTTGGGGCGGCTATCCGCCGGTTCTAAACCTGCATGTTCATGATTTCCTGATAAGCGGTTACCAGTTTATTGCGGACTTGCACCATCGATTGAAAGGACACATTGGCTTTTTGCAGTGAGATCATCACTTCGTGCAAATCGACATTCGATTGATCGCTGACAAATTGCTCACTGAGCTTGTCCGCGCTTTTTTGCGCCGTGTTTACTTGATCGACAGCCGCTTTTAGCTTCTCGCTGAAATCGACACCGGCAACTTCGTCCGCGCCTGCTGATTTTTTTACACCGGAAGCAAGCGCCGAGGTGGCTTGCAATTGTTGCAAAATGCTGTCAATGCCGGATTTGTCCATGTTTTACTCCACTCTCAATTTCTTGCGGTTTGTTGCGAAACTATTATAAATGTCTGAAAATTTTATCAAATCATGCGTGTCTGTTCTATAGGAAATCCGTGGTTAGCTTGTCATGCGGTATTGTTGTAATTTATAGCGCAAGGTTCGTTCGGAAATACCTAGTTTCTTTACGGCCAGTTTGCGCGAACCATTAACAGCGGCCAAAGTTTCCAGTATATGTTTCCGTTCGAGCGTCTTGATATCCTCGGAAGGCGGCTCGGTATCGGTACTATTGGTTTCTTCACCCTCTTGCCGGACGGAATCGGCGCGCGGCAAATGAATATGTTCCGCATCGATGAGATCATCCACCGCCAAAATAAGGGTGCGCTGCATGACATTTTCCAATTCTCGGACATTACCCGGCCAGGAATAGCGCGTTAACTTATCAATCGCGGCTTTTGTCATGGTACGGGCGGCATGGCCGGAACCGGCGGCTGCCTCCGCAAGCGCGCGCTGTGCCAGAGGTTCGATATCCAATGGCCGTTCCCGCAGGGGAGGGATTTCGATCGGAAACACGTTGAGGCGGTAGTATAAATCTTCACGAAACCGGCCGCTTTTAACCGTTGCCATCATGTCGCGATTGGAAGTCGCCAGAACGCGGATATCCAGTTTGATGGCTTTATGCCCGCCGACGCGCTCCACTTCCCTTTCCTGTAACACGCGCAACAATTTGGCTTGCAGTTCCAGCGGCATTTCCGAAACCTCATCCAGCAATAAGGTACCGCCCTGCGCTTGCTCGAACTTTCCGGGCTGCGCTTGCGCCGCGCCGGTGAAAGCGCCTTTTTCGTAACCGAACAACGTGGCTTCCAGCAAATTTTCCGGAATGGCCGCGCAATTGATGGCGACAAACGGCTTGGCGGAACGCGCCGAATGCTGATGAATGAAACGCGCGATGACTTCTTTGCCGCAGCCGCTTTCGCCCGTCAGCATGACCGTGGCCGGCGATTGGGCGACACGCTTGGCCAGCGATAATAATGCCCGGGTACGCGCATCTTTGGCGACCACTTTGTCATCGTGTTCCGGCCGGGAGAGAGCGTGCCGCTGGATATGCGCGAGCAAATTATCCGGATCGAACGGTTTGAGCAAATAGTCGCACGCACCGGTCTGCATCGCGGCAACCGCTTTTTCCACATCGCCATAAGCGGTCATCAGCAACACCGGCAATTCCGGATCGAATGCCTTGATCTTCTTGAGCAGCGTAAATCCATCGACGGGTTTCATCTGCACATCGCTGACCACCATGCCTACGCGCGTTTGTTGCAGCACAATCATGGCGTCATTGCCGTTGGCAGCCGCCAAAGCCTCGTAACCGGCCAGTTTCATCGTGGCGCAAACGGCTTCGCGTAAATCCTCATCGTCTTCCACGACCAGAATAGGTAATGATTTCATACTTTTTCTCCTGTATTTCTCGGCAGCCTTACCCTGAATTCGGTTCCCTCGTGCGGTATTGAATGAATGTGCACGTCGCCGCCCATGGACTCGATGACACCGCGGACAATGGCTAAACCCAACCCCGTGCCTTCCGCGCGCGTGGTGAAGAAAGGCTCGAATAATCTTTCCTGCAATGCCGCATCGATACCGGGACCATCGTCATGGACGCTCAGAATGATGTTTTTTTCCTGCAAGCGGCAGGCGAGAACGATCTGCCCGCCCGGCGCCGTGGCTTGCATGGCATTTTCCAGCAAATTGATCATGGCGCCGCATAAAGCCTGATGATCCGTGATCATGGTTTCCGCCGCGCTTTGATCGTCGACGGTGAATTGCAAATCCCGCTGCGCCATGTGCGGTTCGACAACTTGGCGCAACTCGGCTAATAAATCGCTGACGACCACAGGCTCGCGCCGCCTCGCTTCGCCTTTTACAAAACGGAGCATATCCTTGGTCAAATGCTCCAGATGATGCAGGCGCTCGATGGTTTTGGCGGCGAATTTTTTCCGCTCGGCGGCAGTGAGCGCATCGTTTCCCAGATGATTGGCGTACAGCAACGCCGTCGAAAGCGGGGTGCGTAATTGATGCGCCAGATTGGCCGCCATCTCGCCCATGGAAGTCAGGCGCTGGTTACGCCGGATCAGTTCCTGCATGGCATACGCTTCGGTAATGTCGTTTACCAGCAGAATTTGCCGGCCTGATAAATCGGTGGCGCTGCTTTCGATGCGGATGCGCCGCGGCCGTGCGCTGTGCTCTTGCTTTAACAGCCATTCATTGATGATTGCGGTTGGCGTTAAACGTTCCTGAACGGCTTGTTGCCATGCCAAGCCAAGCAACGATTCACCGAGAATGGCGATGGCCGCCGGATTGACTTGTTCGATACGCTGCTGCGCATCCAGCGCGATCACGCCGCCGGGCAATGCATTTAATAACAAGCTTAACTGCTGCGACAGATTTTCTTTGGCGCTTAACTGTTTGTGCAATTCGCCGTTGGCAAGCGCCAATTCGCGCGTGAGCTGCGCCACCTGGAGTTGTAAATCCTGATAAACACCGGAAAGCTGCTCCGACGCCTCGTTAAAAGCCGCAAACGCCAGCTTGAGCTGTTCTTGATCGACCGGTACCGGCTTAATTTTGCTGATGTTTTTGCTGTGCACGAGTTTGGATGACGGTGATTGGGGATGGTCGCTAGCTTACCACTGCGCGCGGTTGCGACAATGCCGCAAATAAGGCGAGCAAAACGATTCTATTCACGCATTCAGATTTTATAAGTTTATAGATAATCATCGCATCAATAAAAATCCATTCCGCATGCGAATGGTTGCTGTGTGTTACGGCACGGCAATGGACAAATTGAAAGACGATGCGCAAGCGGCGCGCCCGGATATTCCAGCTCAATTACCCTTGTTGAATGGGTTAGGAAAAAAATGGGGATTTGTTATTGATAGCGCATGCCCTATTGATTGGCAACATAGAATTTAAGCAGGAGAAGAATACGTGGCAACAGTACCGAGTGAATCCAATACAACAGCACCCGTTTCGGCAATGGGTCTGGGGCAGTTAAGCCAGTTATCCAACCAAAAGAAACTGGGATTGATTCTCTCGGCGGCGGCCGTGGTGGCGCTGCTGGCCGGCGCTTTGATGTGGAGTCAGACGCCGGAGTATCGCGTGCTCTACAACAATGTGCCGGATCAGGACGGCGCGGCCATCATCAGCGCTTTGCAGCAAATGAATGTGCCGTATAAATTTTCCGAAAGCGGCGGCGCGATTCTGGTGCCCGAGAAGCAAGTGCATGAAGTGCGTTTGCGTCTCGCCGGTCAGGGATTGCCGAAAGGAGGATTGGCCGGATTTGAGTTGATGGAGAATCAAAAATTCGGCTCCAGCCAATTTCTCGAACAGGTTAATTATCAGCGCGCGCTGGAAGGCGAATTGGCGCGCTCGATTCAGTCCTTGGCCGCGGTGCAAAGCGCGCGCGTCCATTTGGCGATAGCCAAGCCTTCGGTATTTTCAAGAGAAAAGCAGCAGCCAAGCGTTTCGGTATTGCTTCATCTGCACCCGGGCAGGGTTTTGAGTGTCGAGCAAGTCAGCGCGATTGTGCATTTGATGGCCAGCAGCGTGCCTAATTTACCGGTAAAGAATGTGACGGTGGTGGATCAGAACGGCAATCTGCTCAGCACGCAGAACGATAAGCAGGATTCCCGGTTTGACGCCAAGCAGCTGGAATATATACAGGAAATCGAGGAAAACTATATCCGCCGCATCGAGACCATTCTGATACCGATAACCGGCGCCGCCAATGTGCGTGCGCAAGTGACCGCGGATGTGGATTTCTCCCGGGTCGAACGCGCCGAAGAAATTTACCGGCCGAACAATAGCGAAACAGAAGCTGCCGCGATCCGCAGCCAGCAAACGCTCGAATCGACCTCCACCGGATCCAAGACGGATGGCGGCATTCCGGGCGCTCTTACCAATCGGCCGCCCGAACCGGCAACGGCGCCGATTGAAGCGGGCGGCGACAAGAAAGAAGGCGATAAAACGGTACCTACGGACAAGAAAAAAGAATCGACGACGAATTACGAAGTCGATAAAACAGTGCAACACGTGCAGCAATCGACCGGTAATATCAAACGCCTATCCGCCGCAGTGGTGGTGAATTACCGCAAGAAAGTGGATGAAAATGGTGAAGTAACACACGAGCCGTTGACGGCCGAGGAAATTAAGGAAATCAACAACCTTGTGCGCGAAGCCATGGGTTATAGCGAGAAGCGCGGGGATTCGCTTACGGTAACCAACAGTTTATTCACCCACAACGGTGAAACGGTGCTGGATGTGCCGCTCTGGAAAGATCCCGAAATGATCATGCTGGCAAAAGATATCGGTAAGCAATTGCTGATCGCGGCGGTGGTTTTGTTTTTCTTGTTGAAAATACTCAAGCCGTTCCTGAAAAGCTTGGCGCCGCCACCGCCGCTGCCACCGGCTGAACAGGAGAAACTACCGGGTGAAACGGCGGCGCAAGGCCAGTTGCCGGGGCAAGTGGATGAAGCCGCCATTCAGGCGATTCAGAAATCGATCTTTGATGAAAATCTCAAGCGCGCCAAGCAATTGGCTTTGGATGAGCCGGCGATTGTCGCTAATGTGGTGAAAGACTGGATGGCTAAAAATGGCTGACGAAGGAATTAAGAAAAGCGCAATTTTGTTGATGACGCTGGGTGAGCAAGAAGCGGCGTCGGTGATCAAGCTGCTCGGTCCCAAGGAAGTGCAAAAGCTGGGCGAAACGATGTCCACATTGCAAAACATTACGCGTTCCGAAATAGAAGGAATCGTATCGGAATTTTGCAATGAAGCCGAAGGAAGAACCACACTGGGGCAGGACTCGGCGGACTATATCCGCAAGGTGCTGACCAGCGCATTGGGCGATGAAAAAGCGGCCAATCTGATCGATCGCATTTTACAGGGCGGCGATACCAGCGGCATCGAAGGGTTGAAGTGGATGGATGCGCCCTCGGTGGCCGAGCTGATCAAAAATGAGCATCCGCAGATTATCGCCACCATTCTGGTTCATCTGGAACGGGATCAAGCGAGTGAGATTTTAAGTTTATTTACCGAGCGGCTGCGCAACGATACGTTGTTGCGCATTGCCACCCTGGACAGTATTCAACCGGACGCGCTGCGCGAACTCAACGATGTGCTGACCAAATTGCTATCGGGCAGCAATAATATCCGTAAAGCGGCGATGGGCGGAGTCCGGGCCGCCGCGGAGATTCTCAACTTTGTGCCGACCGCGCAGGAAGCCAGTGTCATTGAGAACGTCAAGCAGTACGACGAAGAATTGGCGCAAAAGATTATGGATGAAATGTTTGTATTCGATAATCTGATCGACATCGATGATCACGGTATTCAATTGCTGCTGCGCGAAGTTCAGTCGGAATCCTTGATCATCGCGTTGAAAGGCGCGCAGGAAGAATTGCGCAAGAAAATTTTCAAAAATATGTCGCAGCGCGCTGCCGAAGCTTTGCGCGAAGATCTTGAAAGCAAGGGACCGGTGCGGGTATCGGAAGTCGAAGCCGAGCAAAAAGAAATTCTCAAGATTGTGCGTCAATTGGCTGACGATGGACAGATCGTACTGGGTGGAAAGGGTGATGATGGCTTCATTTAACCGATTGTTTTTCCATCCCGTTAATTTCAGTGGCCAACTGCCGCCCTCGTTTAGTGGCGGATCGCGGGTATATCGATGATTGCAAGTAATTTTATTCCTAAAGAAAAACTCAGCGCGTATCAGCGCTGGGAGATGGATTCGTTTGAGACACCCGATGTACCGCAAGAAGCCCGTGAGGCCGAGGCGGAACCGAACTTACAGCCACAGCCGGACGATCAAGCGCAGCAGATCGCTTTGCCGAGCGAAGAGGAAGTAGCAGCCGTTTTTCAGGGCGCAAAAGATGCAGGATATGCGGCAGGTTTGCAACAAGGTCATGCCGCCGGTTATGCGGAAGGCCGGGCCATTGCCGAGACCGAAGTGAAAGCCGAAGTTGCCCGTATCCAAGCATTGTTGTCGGAGTTGGATCAGGATCTGCAACAAATGGATCAGCAAGTGGCGGCCAGTTTGCTTGAATTGGCCATTGCGCTGACGAAGAAAATGGTGACGGAAGCATTGCAGCTGCATCCTGAGCTGATTGTCCCGATTGTCCAGGAAGCTATCCGCAACTTACCCCATGTGTCGCAACATCCTCGTCTTTTTCTGCATCCCGAGGATGCCAAACTGGTACTTGCCCATCTCGGCGAACAGCTGGAACAGGACCATTGGAACATTCGGGAAGATGAGCGGTTATCCCGCGGCGGTTGCCGTATCGAAGCGGGCGGCAGTGAAATCAACGGCAGCGTGGAAGTGCGCTGGCAACGGGTATTGTCAACCATAGGCCGGACCGAAGGCTGGCTGGATAAGGCGGATCAGCATGACGCGTCATGAGCAATGGGGCGGTTTTCTGAAGAACTGCACTCAACTGATCAATCCCGCAAACCCTTTCCTGCTCAGCGGAACCGTTACGCGTGTTTCCGGATTGGTGATGGAGGCGGTCGGACTCAGGTTGCCGGTTGGTAGCAGTTGTACCATTTCCTTGTCGAAAGGTTTTAGCGTTTCAGCCGAAGTGGTTGGATTTTCCGGGGAACGCTTGTTTCTCATGCCTTCCAGCGATGTTTACGGTTTGTCGCCCGGAGCCAAGGTAACCCCCGCCGAGCAGGCCGGTGAGTTACCCCGTCCGGGCAGCTTTCTGCATCCACGCCGGCGCGCGGCCGACCGTGCCAAGCATGTCGCGGTCGGTCCGGAACTGTTGGGGCGTGTGCTGAACGGCGTCGGCGAACCGCTGGACCGTCTTGGCCCCATCCGTGCGGAACATAGCGTGCCGCTGTACAGCCGGCCTTATAACCCGCTGGAACGCGTGCCGGTGACTGAACCGCTCGATGTCGGCGTGCGCGCCATTAACACACTGTTGACGGTCGGGCGCGGACAACGCATGGGACTGTTTGCCGGTAGCGGTGTGGGTAAAAGCGTGCTGCTGGGCATGATGGCGCGTTACACCACAGCCGATGTCATCGTTGTGGGGTTGATCGGCGAACGGGGACGGGAGGTTAAGGAGTTTATCGAAAATATTCTCGGGGAAGAAGGACTCGCCCGTTCGGTGGTGGTCGCTGCGCCTGCCGATACCTCGCCGTTGCTGCGCTTGCAAGGCGCAGCCTACGCCACGGCCATTGCCGAATATTTTCGCGATGCCGGTAAACATGTGCTGCTCATCATGGATTCATTGACGCGCTATGCCATGGCGCAGCGGGAAATCGCCTTGGCAATCGGCGAGCCGCCGGCGACCAAGGGTTATCCGCCTTCAGTGTTCGCCAAATTGCCGCAATTGGTGGAGCGGGCCGGTAACGGCAATCAAAACAGTGGTTCGATCACGGCTTTTTATACCGTGCTGGCCGAGGGGGATGATCAAAATGATCCGATCGCCGACAGTGCGCGCGCCATTTTGGATGGTCACATCGTGCTGACGCGGCGGCTGGCCGAGTCGGGGCATTATCCGGCCATCGATATCGAAGCTTCGATCAGCCGCGTCATGACCAGCGTAGTGCCGCAAAAGCAAACGGACATGGCGCGTCAATTTAAAAGCCTGTATTCGCGTTATCAGCGCAGCCACGATCTGATCAGTGTCGGCGCTTACGTTGCCGGAACGGATGCGGAATTGGATCGGGCGATCAGACTGTATCCGTCGCTGGAAAAATTTTTATTGCAAAATATGTTTCAGCACGACAACTTTGCCGATAGCTTGGAGAAATTATCCAAGTTATTTGAGAACGAAGGAATCCGGTAATTAAGGAAAAACGATTATGGCAACACCGTCGTCATTAAAAGTACTGCTGGAATTGGCTCAGCAACAAGCGGATGCTTCCGCGAAGAATCTCGGAAAGTTGAATTCTCAGCAGCAGGAAGCGGAAAAAAAACTGAATTTGCTCTTGCAGTACCGTCATAGCTATCAATCTCATTTTCAGAATTCCGCCGAAAAGGGGATGGATAATATCGAGTGGCTCAATTTTATCGCTTTTATGGACAAGCTGGATGCGGCGATCACGGAGCAGCGTCAGGCGGTCCTATATGCGCAAAATAAAAGAGCAGCGGGCAACGACGAGTTTTTATCCCATCAGCGCAAACTGAAATCTTACGATACGTTGTCGCAGCGTCAGCAACGCGCCGAGAATCAAAAACAAATGCAACAAGAGCAAAAAGCACTGGATGAGTTTGCCTTGAATTCCTTTCATCGCAAAGACGGCTAGCGATATCGCCGGCAATAGCCGGATTGGTATAGATATTGCTAATTCATTTGTAGCATTATTAATCGTACGAGACCATACACCTATGTTAAACCTATCGGTTGCACCTCAGATTTTATCACCGGCGGATAACCCGGCAGCGGCGATGAGCTCTGGTTCATCAGGAACCAAAGATACTGCTGCCGGAGATTTTGGTAAGGTTCTGGAGCGGGAAGTATCCGAAACCGCGAATAAGCAAGAGAAAAATGATACTGCAAGCGCGCAGGACCGGCCCGATAACGATGTATCCGCAAAAGACAAGGATACCGCCGATTCTTCCAAGGACGCTCCGGCGGATGGTTCCGGCAGTTTTATCCAGAATCTCTTGAGTGATACATCCTCCGTATTTAAAACGGTCCCCGCACTGCAAGCGATGGGTGCGATTGCCAATCCGGATGCAACGGGCGCAGCTTCCGTGCTGCCTCAAACGGCAACTACGGTATCTGCTGATATGCTCCAGCCGCAAGATAGCGGACAAATTGCCGGTGCGGTGATCCCGGCTGTCAATCAAATGTTGCAGCAAAGCCAGAGTCCGGTCGATTCGGATACGCTCAATGTTAATTCCTCATCCAATAATTATTGGCAATTTCTGGGAACGGCAGATTCTGCCGCTTACGGCAAGTTTGTGCCCCCTGCTACCGATTTGAAGGAGGATACTCTGCTCGACAATGCTGCACCGGCCTTCAAAACCCAGGAAGAACCGTTGGCATCTCAGTCATTCGGCTTGAATAGCACCACCGCATCAACTATGCAGAATACGGTTTCGCAAGAGATGAAAGTCGATGCGCCTGTGGGTCAGCATAAGTGGGGCGGCGAGTTCGCGCAAAAAGTCGTATGGCTGAGCACGCAGCAGCATCAGGTGGCGGAAATCCGTTTGAATCCCGCCCATTTAGGGCCTGTTGAAGTGATGTTGAGTATTACGCAGGATCAGGCGACGGCGCAATTTGTGTCTCCTCATTCAGCGGTGCGTGACGCTATTCAGGAAGCATTGCCGCGACTGAGGGAAATGATGGCGGAGAGTGGGATTCAACTGGGCAATGTGATGGTCGGTGCTGATTCATTTCAGCAGGAAAATAAGCAACAGCAAGCTTCTTATGCGGCAAAAGGCTCCGGTAATATGAATAACGCGGAGCCAGAAGTTGCCGGTCAAATTCAAACGGCTGCTGTGCCAGTCAGGCATCAGGGTCTGGTCAACACGTACGCGTGACGCGGTTGATGGCATTATCCTTGTTCTCGATACAATAGTAATTTTAGGAAACGCTGATTAATTGACGATACGGGCGAATCACTTCGTTGCGCGGCACTCGCATCCTCGCCTATCTTGTTGATAGGTCTCGATTGCTGTGTTCCGTGCGCCTCGTGCTTCATCTCGTCCGCCGAATTAATCAGCGTTTCCTTTAGTGATGTCATAAGTGGCGCCGGTCATGCTGACAGCCTTGCAGTGTGGCCGGTGAACAATCGTACATTTCATTCCGCAGTCCGTCCGGGTAAAAATTAAATCTAACGGCCAGACACGTCAAAGAATTTTCTTTCAGTGGGTTAGAGCCGATAAGCATGCGCTGTATCGCTAACCCTTCCTGTATCTGAAAATAGCGACATTATTTCAGCGTTATTTGCGGCATCGGTTTATTGTTGCGTCAACCATAATGATCCCCATTCAATGAGGAGTTACGCAAAATGGCAAAAACGATGGAAGCACCCGCCGCTGCAGAAGGCAAGAAAGGCAAGAAGGGATTGATAATCACCTTGTTGATAGCAATCATCGCGATCGGTGCGGGCGCCGGTGGCGCATGGTATTTCATGAAAATGTCAGGGGACGAGGAAGCCGAGCCGGCAAAACCGAAACCGAAGCCAACGAAGTTTGTGGACTTGGATATTTTTACCGTTAACTTGCAGCCCGAGGAAAACAATCAATATCTGCAAGTGGGTTTGACGATAAAAGCCAGAGAGACTGAAGTCATTCAAGAGATAACCAAACAAATGCCGGATATTCGCAATCGCATCCTGATGTTGCTTTCCAGCAAGAAAGCGGTCGAAATTGCGGGCATTCAAGGGAAACAATTGTTGAGTCAGCAGATCGTTGACGAAATCAGGCAATCGCTCGGTTCGGAAGAGTTGCAAGACGATATCCGGGAAGTGTTATTTACATCATTTGTCATCCAGTAACTATTCATGGCTGAAGATTTTCTTTCACAAGACGAGGTCGATGCACTTCTCAAAGGCGCTACGGGAGAGAGCGATGAAGTGCAACAGGAAGAGGATCGCGGTGGTGTCCGGCCCTACAACATCGCAACGCAGGAGCGCATCGTTCGCGGCCGGATGCCGACCTACGAGATCATCAATGAACGTTTCGCGCGCTTTTTCCGTATCGGCTTGTTCAATTTCATGCGGCGCACGGTGGATATCGCGGTCGGTCCGGTCAAAGTGATCAAGTTCAGTGAGTTCGTACGTAATCTGGTGGTGCCGACCAACCTTAACATGATTCATATGAAGCCGCTGCGCGGCACCGCCTTGATGGTATTTGATCCGAATTTGATTTTCCTGATTGTGGATAATCTGTTCGGCGGTGATGGCCGCTATCACACGCGTGTGGAAGGAAGGGATTTTACTCAGACCGAGCAACGCATCATTCATCGATTGCTTGAGGTGGTGTTTGAAGATTATGAAAAATCGTGGAAATCGGTGTATCCGATTAAATTTGAATACATCCGGTCGGAAATGAATCCGCAATTTGCCACGATTGCGACCCCGAACGAGGTCGTCGTTACCGTCACTTTCGATATCGATATGGGTAACCAAGGCGGCGAATTCCATGTCTGCATTCCTTATTCGATGATCGAACCGATCCGCGATATTTTGTACAGCGCGCTGCAAGGTGATCATCTGGAAGTCGACAAGCGCTGGATCAAGTTGCTGTCGCAGCAAGTGCAAGGCGCTGAAGTGGAGTTGATTGCGAACCTCGGACAAACAAAAGTGACTTTTGAACAAATTCTCAGTATGCAAACCGGAGATATTATTCCGCTGGAAATACCTAAATCCATCACTGCGCACATCGACGGAGTGCCGGTTATGGATTGCCGCTACGGCACCATGAATGGCCGCTATGCGCTGAGAGTCAACAACATGATCTCGCCGTCAGAGTCTGAATAATTTTTTGGAGAGTGGTGAAATGTCAGATCCTACCGCAAACAATCAAACCGAGACTGACGACTGGGCGGCTGCAATGGCGGAACAGGCGGCTGCGCAGAATGCTTCCGCTGGACAAGAAGCGGAGGTAGACGATTGGGCTGCCGCGATGGCGGAACAAGCGGCGGCCGATCAAGGTCCGCCGGCGGAGAAAAATAGTAATCCCCTGATGGGAGCACAGGCGCCATCCGCCTCGGTTTTTCAGGAATTCTCAAAAGACGGCGTGGCGAATAATACCCGTCATGATATCGACCTGATTCTCGATATTCCCGTACAGATGACGGTTGAACTGGGGCGTACCAAGATAGCGATCAAGAACTTGCTGCAACTGGCCCAAGGTTCGGTGGTGGAGTTGGACGGCATGGCCGGCGAGCCGATGGACGTGCTGGTGAATGGTTGCCTGATCGCACAAGGTGAGGTCGTGGTGGTGAATGATAAATTCGGTATCCGTCTGACCGACATCATCACGCCCAGCGAACGCATCCGCAAACTTAACCGCTAGGGCGCCGGTATGCTGATTCGATTTTTGATTTTTTTATGGTTGGCAATACCTTATGCGGCTGCCGCGGAAACTGCAAAGTCAGGGTATGTGCCGCCAGCTCCGGTGATTTCCACGGAAAGCACGCTACAGATGATCGGCGCATTAATGCTGGTATTGGCGGTTATCGTAGGCGGGACATGGCTGTTGAAACGCTTTGCATTGCTGCCGACGGCCGCGCCGGGTGTGGTCAAGGTGGTTGCGGCTGCCGGCGTGGGGCAGAGAGAGCGGGTGGTTGTGGTTGAGATCGATCAAACCTGGCTGGTGCTTGGCGTTGCACCCGGACGGGTCAACAAGCTGCACGCGATGGACAAGCCGGCAGCCGATCCTGCCGCCAAGCCGGATCATTCCCCGGCAGAAACATTCGCCGCGCAGCTTAATCAGAGTATGGAAAAAGATCATGTATAACAGGCTTGTATCGATCGCTCGTTCATTGTGTCAATGGCGCGCATTCCGAACGATTCTTGACTACGGTTTAAGCAAATTGAACGGGCGTAATTGGTTGCGGGCCGTTGTGCTGTTTGCCGGTTTGGCCGCTTTGCCCGCGTTTGCGCAGAAGTCCGGTTTCCCGGCATTTACCAGTTCTCCCAACGCGGACGGCAGCGCAACCTATTCGCTCAGTTTGCAAACGCTGATTTTGTTGACGTCACTGACGTTTTTGCCGGCGGTGGTGCTCATGATGTCGAGTTTTACCCGCATCATCATTGTGCTGTCGCTGCTTCGATTGGCATTGGGCACGCAATCTTCCCCGCCTAATCAGGTGCTGCTGGGCTTGGCGCTGTTTCTGACCTTCTTCATTATGTCGCCGGTCATCGACCAGGTGTACAACGAGGCGTATTTGCCGTTTTCGCAAGACAAGATCAATATCATGGAAGCGGCCGATAAAGCCAGCGTGCCGCTGAAAGCGTTCATGCTGCACCAGACCCGGGAAACCGATCTGGCACTGTTCGTGCAGATTTCCGATAGTGAGGAAATCGAAAGCCGCGACAAGGTGCCGCTGAAAATCCTGGTGCCGGCGTATATCACCAGCGAGTTGAAAACCGCATTTCAGATCGGTTTCGTGATTTTCATCCCGTTTCTGATCATCGACTTGGTCGTGTCGAGCGTTTTGATGGCGATGGGTATGATGATGCTGTCGCCGATGATCATTTCACTGCCGTTTAAATTAATGTTGTTTGTTCTCGTCGATGGCTGGCATCTGATTATCGGTTCATTGACGCAAAGCTTCTATACCTGAAAGGAAATTCATTATGACCCCAGAAAGTGCAATGACGATCGGGCGGCAAGCGCTGGAAATCACCTTCATGATTTCCGCGCCGCTGTTGCTGGCGGCGCTGGCAACCGGTTTGCTGGTGAGCATCTTCCAAGCGGCGACGCAGATCAATGAAATGACATTGTCATTCATTCCGAAATTGCTGGTTATGTTTCTGGTCATGGTATTGGCCGGTCCTTGGATGATCACGCTCATGACCGATTATATGCAGCGTCTCTTTACCAGCATTCCGTGGCTGGCGCTGGGTTAGTTCCGCGAAACGTTCACCAGCTTTATTACTGAAATGGAGTTGGCTGAGCACATGGATGACCCGGTCTCATGATCAATATAACGACTGCCGAATTGAACACATTGCTGGCGGCATTCCTTTGGCCGCTCAGCAGAATCCTGGCGCTGGTGGCGACCGCTCCTATTTTTGGAAATCCAAGCACCCCGATCAGAGTGAAACTGGGACTGGCCGTTGCAATTACCATCCTGGTTATGCCGCTGGTGGAGAAATCGCTGCCGCCGGTCGATCCCGCCTCGGGCGTCGGTTTAATTATCTTAATGCAGCAAGCGTTCATTGGCATTGCCATGGGATTTGTCATGCGGATTGTTTTTGTCGCCGTGGAAATGGCGGGTGAATTGATCGGCTTGCAGATGGGGCTTGGTTTTGCGATTTTCTTCGATCCGCAAAACTCCGGTCAGATCGATATCGTCGGCCGTTTCCTGGGCGTGATCGCCACTCTGGCGTTTTTAGCCATCGACGGACACCTGATGATGATCGCCCTGATTTCACAGAGTTTTGATACTTTGCCGGTGGGACTGGAAGGATTGACGGGAGCGACATTGACTACACTGGCCAATTGGGGCAGTGAAATTTTTAAATCCGGTTTGCAATTATCGCTTCCCGTTTTGACCGCGCTGTTGATCACTAACTTGGCTTTGGGGGTGCTGACACGCGTGGCGCCGCAATTGAATATTTTCGCAGTGGGCTTTCCCTTGACGTTGTCTATCGGCCTTTTTGTATTGGCGCTGAGCATGCCTTTTTACGCACCGATTTTGGAGCATTTGGCGCATGACGGCTTGAATCTGATGATGGGGATTCTGAATATCAATAAAATCAATATGCCCTAACGGTTTCTACGGTTTTGCAGCGACAGATTCAGCTAGGTGCTTAAGAAAAAGTGCTTTTCGGCTCTCAACGTATAAACAGGCAATTTTCCCCTTCTTTTTCAATGTAAATCATGGATGCAAAGCTGCTAAAGTGGCCTCTGTTTGGCGGGAAAATTGCTGATGCATTTATGCGGGCAAAGCCTTGATAATGGCTGGTTTGGTTAATCATTTATGACATTTAAAACGCGTTTATTCAGTTCGTTGCGCAAGCTTTCATCGCAGCAAGATGAAGAAATCGCCGTGTCTGGCGAAGAATCGCAGCCGGACAGCGGCATTGATTCCAGCCAGCAATTTGCATCGGCCGATGAGATCAAACAATTGCTCGATAGCGCCTTCCGCGACCGGCTGAATGCTGAAGACCAGGCGATCAAAGAGGCGCATAAACGCATCGAGGCGGAGAATATCGCGAAAGTAGCAGCGGAAGCGCGTGCCCGGGCCGAGGCCAATGCCCGGATCGCAGCCGAGACAAGAATTCAGTCCGAGGCGATAGCCACCGATCAAGCCCGCGCGCGTGCTAAGGTTGAAGCCCTGGCTATCAGGGAAGCCAATGCCCGTCGGGAATGGGAGATAAGGGCGAAGTTGCTGGCGGAAGAGAAGATCAAAGCTGAAAAAGCTTTTAATGCTTTATTTGAAGCCAAAATCAAAGTGGAAGCTTCGATTGTTG
>JAFEEV010000044.1 GCA_018240935.1 Pseudomonadota bacterium | reverse complement strand
TGGATAAACACCCAGTGAAATTCTTTTTTCCTTATTATCGAAGTGATATTTCAGGCGCCACCATTTTCCACCGCTGGGAGAGACTTCTAAATATAATCCCCGTTCGTCAAATAACTTAATGGATTTAACGCCAGCCTTTATATTTCGAATTGCTGTATCGGTTAGAGGCATCTGGGGCAACTCCTTATTGAGACAACTTAGTTATCCCCAATGTTGCCCCCACTTGCCCCTAGATGTCAATATACTTGGTTAGACTATTTTGGACAATCATTCAATGAAAAACCCGCTATTAAACGGGTTTATTGGATGCGATTGAATATTGTTGGATGGTAAAATGGTGGAGGCGGCGGGAATTGAACCCGCGTCCGCAAGCCCTCTACAGACAGTTCTACATACTTAGCCTGATTATTTGATTTGACCTGGCAACCGCCAACCGGCAGGCTGATGACAGGCGAGTCACCTATTGTTTAACGTTCTATAAAGTGACCCTACAGAACGCGATCCCCGTTAGTGACTCTGCTGTCTGTTGCCAGACCCGGCGTTGAGGCCCACCGGTGCAGAGGCTAGCCGATTAAGCGGCTAAAGCGTAGTTTTCGTCGTTTGCGACTATTGTTTTCAGATGGATTTACGAGGTAATCTGATCCTCGGTATGCCCTGCGCTGCTTTGCAACCCACGTCGAAACCGGATCGCCCCCGGGTATTCGTAATGGTTGTGCATAGGATAGTGACGGTGCAAAAAAGTTCATATCCTAGGCCGGGCATTCTAACAGAAATATAGCGGGCGATTCTTTATAGATACGCGAGCAGCTCTTCGGGGTGATCGATCAGATGCCGGGCGCCCCAGGTTTCGGGCGGCTGATCATTGCCCAGATAACCGTAGCGCGCGACGATCGGCTGCATGCCGGCCGCCAGGCTGGCCTGAACGTCGCGGATGTCGTCGCCGAGATAGATGCAGTGCGCGGGGGAGATGGCGATTTTGGTGCTGGCGGTTAACAGCGGTTCCGGGTGCGGTTTGGTATTCGCCAGCTCATCGCCGCAAACGACACAGGCCACGCGTTGCGCCAGGCCGAGCGTTTCGATCAGCGGGTGGGTGAATCGAGCCGGTTTATTGGTCACAATGCCCCAGGGCAGATTGCGCTGCTCCAGCTGGTCGAGCAGTTCGCCGACACCCGGGAACAAGCAGGTGTCGTGGCACAAGCGTTGTGTATAGAAATCCAGAAATTCGTCGCGCATCGATTCATAGCCGGTGTCGCCCGGTTTGATGTTGAAGCCGAGCCCCAATAAGCCGCGCGAACCGGCGGAAGCCAGCGGGCGGATTTGCGCGATGGTCAATTCAGGCAGGCCGCGCGCGGTGCGTTGCCGGTTCAGGGCATGGCCGAGATCCGGCGCAGTATCGGCCAATGTGCCATCGAAATCGAAGAGTACGGCTTTAATCATGGATCAACGGATGCGGAAAGAATGACAGAGCAGTGATTGGATTAATTGCGGTAGGCCATGATGTAGTTGACGTCGGTATCGTTTTCCAAGGCATAGACTTTGGTAATCGGGTTGTACGTCATGCCGATCAGCTCTTCATCCGTCAATCCGGCGTTGCGCGCCATGCGCGCGAGTTCGGACGGTTTGATGAATTTGGCGTATTCATGCGTGCCGCGCGGCAGCATTTTCAGAATATATTCCGCGCCGATGATGGCAAACAGATAGGATTTCGGGTTGCGGTTGATGGTCGAGAAGAATACCCAGCCGCCCGGTTTGGCCAATTGCGCGCAGGCGCGGATGACGCTCATGGGATCGGGCACGTGTTCGAGCATTTCCATGCAGGTGACTACATCGTAGTGTTGCGGCTGTTCTTTGGCGAGCGATTCCGTGGTGATCTTGCGGTAATCGACGTGATGCCCGCTTTCCAGCAGGTGCAGCTTGGCGACCTTGAGCGCTTTGTCGCCGAGATCGATGCCGGTGACATGCGCCCCCATCGACGCCATGCCTTCGGACAAAATGCCGCCGCCGCAACCGACATCCAGTACGGTTTTTCCGGTCAATCCGCCAGTAAGGTCGTTAATGTAATTCAGACGCAATGGATTGATTTCGTGCAATGGCTTGAATTCGCTGTTGGGATCCCACCAGCGGTGCGCGAGTTGGCTGAATTTTTCCAGTTCCAGCGGATCAGCGTTGATGCCGTCATTTTCCATATGCGTTCCTTTGTGCCTAGTGTTGAGATGTCGCTGCGATACGCTCATGCCAGTATGCCGCACGGTATTGCAATTCAACCGGGTTGAGTGTCGTCAGTTCTTTGCCGTGCAGCAGCATTTTACCATTTACCCACACATGGCTCACTTGTTCGCGGCTTGCTGCGTAAATCAAATGCGAAGCCGGATCATAGCAAGGCGTGAGATTGAGGCCGGAGAAGTCAACCGCCGTGATGTCAGCCGCTTTGCCGATGGTCAATGAACCGGTTATTTCTCCCAGCCCCAGCGCCTTGGCGCCATTAAGGGTGGCCATTTGCAAGACTTGATGCGCCGGCAGCGTATCGGCCCGGCCGCTGGTCGCTTTTGCCAGCAGCGCCGCCAGACGCATTTCTTCAAACATATCCAGGCGATTATTGCTGGCTGCGCCATCGGTGCCAAGACCAACGTTGACGCCCTGATTCAATAAGGATGCGACCGGAGCCAATCCGCTGGCGAGTTTCATGTTGGAAGAAGGGCAGTGCGCGATATGGCAGCCGTATTGATATGCGAGTTTTATTTCATGATCGGATAGGTGCGTCATGTGAACGGCGATCAGATTCGGACCGAGCAAGCCCAATTGCCGGAAGCGTTCGATCGGCTGCACGCCCGAGGATTGCAAGCTTAAGCGGATTTCGTCCCGCGTTTCGTGCAAATGCGTATGGATGGGCACATTCAGTTGTTCTGCGTAAGTCAGTATGTTGCGGAAGGTTTTGTCGCTGACGGTGTAAGGCGCGTGCGGCGCAAAACAGAAGGATAGCAGCGGATGCCGGTATTGGTCGCGCAATTGCAATCCTTTGGCCAGATAATCATCCGCATCGCTGGCGTAGGCGGTCGGAAAGTCGATCACCACCATGCCGACGGCGGCGCGCATCCCGGAGCTGATGACAGCTTGCGCGCAGGATTCCGGGAAAAAATACATGTCGTTGAAGCAGGTAATGCCGCCCTTGATCATTTCGGCGCACGCGAGTTGCGCGCCGTCCAATACAAATTGCGCATTGACATGACGGTTTTCCACCGGCCAGATGTGCTGATGGAGCCATTCCATTAAAGGCAAATCATCGGCCAGTCCGCGCATCAAAGTCATGGCGGCATGGGTGTGCAGATTAATTAAACCGGGGATGAGAACATGATCGGTCAATGCGAGCGTTTGCCGGGGTGTGTAACGGAGCTTCGCTTCGGATACCGGCAAAATATCCCGGATGATGCCTTTATCGATGGCGATGGCGTGCTGATTGAG
>JAFEEV010000043.1 GCA_018240935.1 Pseudomonadota bacterium | reverse complement strand
TGGTCAGGATAATGAGCACGAAACCGTACAACTGAAACGGAATGAAGTTTCTCAGGCAAGCAAAGAAACTCTTCTGCATCGCAATAACCGGCGGCATATTATGAAAGACCACCAATAAGGGCGAGAACCATGAAGCCATCATCAATGGAATGGACAGCGTCAACGCAATCAGTGACGCAGTCAGAAAGCTGCTCATGACACCCATCAACTCGCTTTCGTCAACTCGTTTACCGTAGAGCATCATGTCGGTCATCTGTGTGCCGCCGATCAGCATGACCAAACCGATGATGAGAATTTGCCCGATCAGATAAATGCCGCCGAGCGTGATGAGCGGTACGGCATTGGTTTTGAAGGCAGCAAACAAATGCGCCAGTTCGAGCGGTTTGCCTTGTTCCATGTCTTTGCATCCGAGCATGATGCCGGCCAGAAATACCGGGGAAATCAAGGTGAAAAAAAACTGCCCCACCAACGGGATCAACGATATGGACATCCCGATCAGCAGGAGCGTGAAGCATACAAAAAACCAGGCCAGCGGCGCTCTGCGGAATAGGTAGAATCCGCTTAAGATCCATTGCAATCCTTGTTTTGCGTAGACTTGATGAATTTCCATTACTATTTTCTCCAATTAATCTGGGTAATTAGCTTCAAGATGCGTTATATCCAGAGCTGTTGCAGTTTTGCCGAATTGTTTCTATGGTTGATTAATATTTCCCTGAAATGCGCCGGATCCTTGGCGTGTGTCAACTCTCCCGGACGCGGCAAATGATAATCGTACAAGCGGGAAACCCAGAAACGCAATGCACCGGCACGCAGCATGGCGGACCAAGCTTGATGTTCGGTTGCGCTGAGCGGCCGCACGGCGTGATAGGCTGTGATCAGCGCCAGCGCGCGTGTTTCGTCCAGAGCTTTATTTTCCGCCATGCACCAATCATTAACGGTGATCGCCAAGTCGTAGAGAAAAGCATCATTGCAGGCAAAATAAAAATCGATGACGCCGCCGATGGCCTGACCGGAAAACAAGATATTGTCGCGAAATAAGTCGGCATGAATCACCCCGCCGGGTAAGACAGCGGTTTGCTGCGACTGCTGAAAATCCAGTTCCGTATCGAGCAGCGATTTTTCATCGGCAGAGAGGAAAGGTTTGATTTCAGGCGCACGGGCTTGCCACCAGGCAAGTCCGCGCGGGTTGGCCATGTTTCCGGAATACGACCTGCCCGCTAGATGCATGCGCGCCAGCATCGCGCCGACTTGCGCGCAATGCTCCACCGCCGGATGCATGACGGATTGTCCCGGCAGGCAAGTGACGATCGTTGCCGGTTTGCCGTTCAATTCACCGAGCAGTTTCTGATCCAGCATGGGAACCGGTGCCGGGCAAGGAATGTGATGCCGGGATAAGTGTGCCATCAGATTCAAATAATAGGGCAGTTCGTCGTAAGTCAGTTTCTCAAACAACGTCAGTACAAATTTGCCTTGCGTGGTGGTGACGAAATAATTGGTATTTTCAATTCCTGACAAAATACCTTGCAGTCCAATTAATTGACCAAGCGAGTAATTTTCTAACCAAACCGTGAGCTGGTTATCGGTAACGGGTGTAAAAACTGACATGAATTAGCCAAATAAAAAAGCGGATATGATGGGACAGTACAATTTCATTGCGTTACATTGTTGCGCTTTTTATCGGCATTAGAATCTCATGAATTGCCACATCGGCGGACTGACATCAATACCGGCATCACCTGGATGCGTGTGAGCGCCCCGGCTGATATTTTTTTTCAAATAATAGGGCGGACCGATACGCGGAATCACTTTGATCATCATCAGTTCGCCGTTGATGCGATGCTCTTCGATGGTATCCTCGCCGCGTTTAATAATGGTTACCTGCGTTTCCAGTTCGGGATCTGATTGAATGTCCGGCGGTAGTGGCGGCGGATCCGCCAATTCCTTGGGCAATTCGGGAATCTCCGGCAGCGGTATCAGATTATCCGGGTGTGCAGGTTTTTTCGCTTGCTTCGGTTGCTCCGGTTGCGCCATGACCGGCAGTGCGGAACTGAGCAATATGATAAAAATAAGCGAGTATAAGTACGTCATGTTGGTCCCGGAGGGTCAGGATAATGAGGTATTCTACCTAAAATCATCGGTGGCGGTTAAAGATTGAGTTGAATTTCCCGCTCAGCGGCGGTAGGTTCAAATCCGCTGCTTTCATAATATTTGAAAATGGCGTTGACGATCTGATCCGGTTCATCGATGATCTGAATCAGCCGCATGTCATCCGCCGAAATGCATCCCTCGGCGATCAAAGTATTTTGGAACCACTCCAGCAAACCGCGCCAGAATGACGAATAAACCAGAATGATCGGCATCTTGCGGGTTTTACCCGTTTGCACCAGTGTCAGCGCTTCCATCAGTTCATCCAAGGTGCCGAACCCGCCGGGAAGGACGACGTAGGCTGTAGCGAATTTAACGAACATGTATTTGCGCGCGAAAAAATGCCGGAAAGTCTGGCTGACGTCCTGATAAGCGTTGCGATGCTGTTCGTGCGGCAATTGAATATTCAAACCGATGCTGGGCGATTTGCCGTAATAGGCGCCCTTGTTGGCAGCTTCCATGATGCCCGGCCCGCCGCCGGAAATAACTGCGAAACCGGCATCGGAGAGACGTTTGGCAATTTGCTCGGCCAACTGGTAATGCGGACTATCGGGACCGGTGCGCGCGCTGCCGAAAATGCTGACAGCAGGCTGGATGGCTTCGAGACGTTCCGTTCCTTCAACAAACTCTGCCATAATTCCAAACAGGCGCCACGATTCTTTTGCCGACCAGGGTTTTTCCACGGACGGATGACTGGCCGATTTATCTTGCAGGGTCATAGGAATATCATAAAAATGAAAACATTGCTGTTGGTTGACGGTTCGTCCTACTTATATCGCGCTTTTCATGCATTACCGGATTTGCGAAATCGCAACAACGAACCGACCGGCGCAATTCATGGCGTGCTCAATATGCTGCGGCGCTTGCACAAGGATTACCAGGCGGATTATAGCGCGTGCGTGTTTGATGCAAAAGGTAAAACTTTCCGCGATGATTTGTATCCCGACTATAAGTCGCACCGGCCGCCGATGCCGCACGATCTGGCAGTGCAAATCGCGCCGTTGCACGCTTGCATCCGCGCCATGGGCTGGCCGATGCTGATCATCGATGGCGTGGAAGCCGACGACGTCATCGGCACTTTGGCGAAACAGGCGGTCGAGGACGGTATGCGCTGCATCATTTCAACCGGTGACAAGGATATCGCGCAATTAGTGAACTCGCATGTCACATTAGTGAACACCATGAGCAATGAAATTTTGGATGAAGCAAACGTGCTGGCCAAGTTTGGCGTGCCGCCGCAACGCATGCTGGATTATCTGATGCTGGTCGGCGATGCTTCCGACAACGTTCCCGGCGTGCAAAAAGTAGGCCCCAAGACGGCGGTTAAATGGCTGGCGCAATACGGATCGCTGGATAATTTGATCGCCCATGCCGGTGAAATCAAAGGCGCGATCGGCGACAATCTGCGCCAGACATTGGCTTGGTTCGAGACATCCCGTCAATTGATCACGATCAAGTGCGACGTCGATCTACCGGTCAAGATCACCGATCTTGCACCGCAACCGCAAGATACCGCGCAGTTGATCCAGCTTTACGAACAGTTGGATATGAAAACATCGCTGCGCGAATTGCGCCAGCAAATAACCGCAGACACATCCGAATCCATGCCTGCGGATGAAAGCGGTACCGCGGTCACCGGTGGCGGCAACCGCGATGCCGTGCTTGACGATCCGGTAACGTATCAAACGATTCTGAACGAAAGTGAGTTGGATGATTGGTTAGCCCGGTTGGATACCGCGCCGTTGGTTTCGGTCGATAGCGAAACGACCAGTCTGAATCCGATGCAGGCAAAATTGGTGGGCATTTCATT
>JAFEEV010000042.1 GCA_018240935.1 Pseudomonadota bacterium | reverse complement strand
TGATATGTTCTCCAGGTGAGTCAATAAAAGGGTCTGCAAGGTTGTTGCAACCGGTGCGCTATCCTATTGCAGAATTATTACAGGATTATGACAATAATTTTTTTGTTATTAAGTCCGTCAAGCGGCATAATCTTTGCGCAACTTCGTAAAACGGCCTGCTGGTGAGATGTTCCTTGCATCAGGAATTGCTGGCTGCTTGGATAGTTTCTGCGATGCGTTCGGCCCAGTGATTAATTTTATGCTTTGATTCACCTTCCACCATGACGCGGATAAGAGGTTCCGTGCCCGATGCGCGAATCAGCACACGCCCTTTGTCATTCAGATCGGTTTCGGCTTCTGCGCGTATAGCTTGGACCGCTTTGTTGGCGCTGAAATTAAACGGTTTGGGAATTTTCACATTGATCAAGCGTTGCGGATAAAGCGAGACGCCGCGCATGAATTCGGCCAGTGTTTTATTCGTGTCGCGTAACGCGTACAGCACTTGCAGGGCGGAAATAATGCCATCGCCCGTGGTATGTTTGTCCATGCAAATGATATGCCCGGAATTTTCACCGCCGAGCTGCCATCCTTTTTCTTGCAGCGATTCCAGCACATAGCGGTCGCCGACGTTAGCGCGGACAAACGGAATATTCAGTTTTTTGAATTGCGCTTCGATCGCCAGATTGGTCATCAAGGTACCGACAACGCCGCCGGTCAGTGTCTTTTTTTGCAGGCGGTGCTTGGCGATGATGTAGATCAGTTGATCGCCATCATAAATTTGACCCTTCTTGTCGACCATCATGAGCCGGTCACCGTCACCATCCAATGCAATACCTAAGTCGGCATGATGCTGTTTGACCGCTTTCTGCAACGTCGCGCAATGGGTGGCGCCGCATTCAAGGTTGATATTCAGACCATTGGGTTGCACGCCGATGGTGACGACGTCGGCACCCAATTCGTGCATGACGTGACCGGCGATGTGATAAGCGGCGCCGTGCGCGCAATCGACGACGATGCGCAGTCCGCGCAAGTCAAGGTGGTAGGGGAAAGTACTTTTGCAAAATTCGATATAGCGGCCGGCGGCATCGTCAATACGCTGTACTTTTCCCAGTTGCGCCGAAGGCTTGGTTTCAATCGGCAAATGAATGCCGCTTTCGATTTTGTGCTCTATTTCATCAGGCAGCTTTCTACCTTCAGCCGAAAAGAATTTAACGCCATTGTCCTCGAACAGATTATGCGACGCCGAAATCACGATCCCGGCTTGCAGCCGCAGGGCGCGAATCAGGTAAGCGATGGCCGGGGTCGGCATCGGTCCGGATAGGATGACATCCACACCGGCGGCGCATAATCCTGCCTCCAAAGCGGATTCCAGCATATAACCCGATACCCGGGTATCCTTGCCGATCAGAACGGTCGGGCGTTTGCCTTGCATTAGATGCCAATCGGCAGCTGCGAGAACTTTACCGGCTGAATAACCTAAATGCAGAATGAAGTCCGGCGTGATGGGTTCTTTACCGACACGCCCGCGAATGCCATCAGTGCCAAAATATTTTTTAGTCAATTTGAGTGGTGTTCAATTGCGATTAGAGGTTGATGCGTTGGTTTCTTGTGCAGCAGAGTTTTTCATTGCATTGTAAATAGCGAGTGCTTCCTTGGTTGCCGTAACATCGTGCACACGCACAATTTTGGCACCTTTGACTACGGCTAGCAAGGCTGCCGCGATACTTTCATGTATCCGGTGATCTACGCTGTTTCCGGTGACGGCGCCGAGCATGGATTTGCGCGATAAACCGGCGAGCAAGGGAACGCCGAGATCGAGCAATCGATCCAGCCGGTTTAACAAGGTGTAGTTATGTTGTAACGTTTTGCCGAAGCCAAAGCCTGGATCGATAACCAGCCGGTTTTTCGCTATGCCCGCTGCTGTTGCAGCTTGGATGCGTTGCTGTAGGAAGTCATTCACTTCTTGGACGATATCGCAGTACTGCGGATTGGCTTGCATCGTCTGCGGCGTGCCTTGCATATGCATTAAACAGACCTGCACGTGATTGCTGTGTGCGACAGCTTCCAATGCACCCGGACTGCGCAGTGCATTGACATCATTGATCATGCAAGCGCCAGCGGCTATGGCGCGTTCCATCACTGCGGGCTTGGAAGTGTCGATCGAGAGCGGGATTTGCGTATCGGCCAGGGCCTCCAGTACGGGGATAACGCGTTTTAGTTCTTCGTCGGCGCTGACTTGCTGACTTCCCGGGCGGGTCGATTCTCCGCCAATATCCAAAATATCGGCGCCTTCTTCTATCAAGTTTTTAGCATGCGCAATCGCTTGCTGCGTCGAGAAATAATGCCCCCCATCCGAGAAAGAATCGGGGGTGACGTTGATGATTCCCATGATTAATGGGCGATTGCTTGAATGAATAAAGTTTTGCTGTGATGAAGACACGGTGCGGTTAAAGGAATTGCAGAAATAAGAACGGGATACGATCGTTCAATCGCATCCCGTTTGTTCAAGTTGATGATGATTAATCTGCTTCTTTAGCGATTTCTTGCGGTGCAGCAGGCTCTTTAGCCCCATTCGTTTTTACCGCTGAAGCAGGTTCTTCACTTGTTTTTGTAGAAGACATGGATTGCGGCGGTTTGGGCGGACGTGGCGGACGACCATTCATAATATCGTTGATTTGGTCGCTGTCGATCGTCTCCCATTCCAGCAGAGCTTGTGTCATGGCTTCAATCTTGTCTTTATTTTCTTCAATCAGTTTGCGTGCCAATGCATATTGTTCATCAATGATACGGCGAACTTCAGCATCGACTTTTTGCATGGTCGCTTCACTCACGTTTTTATGCGTTGTGACTGAGCGGCCCAGGAAAACTTCGCCTTCATTTTCGCCATAAACCATTGGGCCGAGCGAATCGGACATCCCCCATTGGGTGACCATTTGCCGTGCCAATTCTGTGGCGCGTTCGAAGTCATTGGATGCGCCCGTGGTCATTTGATGCATGAAAACTTCTTCCGCGATACGGCCGCCGAACATGACAGAGATCCTTTGCAGAATTTCTTCGCGTTCCATACTGAAGCGATCTTCCGTCGGCAATTGCATCGTTACACCTAACGCACGGCCGCGTGGAATAATCGTCACTTTATGTACGGGGTCGGTTTTTGGCAGCAATTGCGCTACTACCGCATGACCAGATTCATGGTAAGCGGTATTGCGGCGTTCGTGTTCCGGCATGACCACTGAGCGGCGTTCCGCACCCATGAAGATTTTGTCTTTGGCGCGCTCGAAATCTTCCATATCGACCAGACGTTTGTTGCTGCGTGCGGCAAACAACGCTGCTTCATTAACCAAGTTAGCCAAATCAGCTCCCGACATACCGGGAGTGCCGCGTGCCAGAATCTCTGCTTTCACATCAGGCGCCAAAGGCACTTTACGCATGTGCACATGCAAAATTTGCTCGCGTCCGCGGATATCAGGTAACGGTACGGTTACTTGACGGTCAAAACGGCCAGGCCGCAACAACGCCGGATCCAATACATCAGGGCGGTTGGTTGCTGCAATGACGATTACACCCATGGCTCCTTCGAAGCCATCCATTTCCACCAGCAACTGGTTGAGAGTTTGCTCCCGTTCATCGTTTCCGCCACCCAGCCCGGCACCCCGTTGACGTCCAACAGCATCAATTTCATCGATGAAAATGATGCACGGCGCATGTTTTTTGGCTTGTTCAAACATATCACGCACCCGGGAGGCGCCCACACCGACAAACATTTCAACGAAATCAGAACCGGATATGCTGAAAAAGGGCACTTGGGCTTCGCCCGCAATTGCACGCGCCAATAACGTTTTACCGGTTCCCGGACTGCCGACCATCAGCACGCCGCGTGGAATTCGTCCGCCGAGTTTTTGGAATTTTGATGGATCACGCAGGAATTCAACCAGTTCTGCTACTTCTTCTTTCGCTTCCTCGCAACCGGCAACGTCGTTGAAAGTAATGGTGTTGGCCGATTTATCCAGCATGCGCGCCTTACTCTTGCCGAATGAAAATGCGCCGCCGCTACGCCCGCCGCCTTGCATTTGCCGCATGAAGAAAATCCATACCGCAATCAGTAACAGCATCGGGAACCATGAGATGAAAATGCTCATCAGCATGGACGGTTCTTCTTCCGGCTTGGCTTCAACAATGACACCAGCTTTGAGCAAATCGCTGACCATCCAAGGATCGGACGGCGCATAAGTTGTAAATCGTCTGCCGTCAGACTTGGTGCCTTTCAGGGTACGGCCTTCAATCACAACCTTGGCAATTCTGCCTTGATTCAATTCTGAAATGAATTGGGAATATTCCATCGGTACTTGCGCCGGTTGACGTACGCTGAATTGATTAAATACGGTCATCAACACAAGTGCAATTACCAGCCAAATGGCCATGTTTTTAATTAAGTTATTCAAGATAGCTCCTTGGTTTGCACCTTAAAAATCATTGATTGGACATTCTAACTCTATTTTGTCAAATAGAACAGAACAGTTCGTGTGATATAAATTTGCTATCGAACCATAATCCTACTCTTAACGTTTATCTTAATCACTAAGGGGATCCATTTATTTCTAATAATCGGTGTTATTACTTTTTCCCAAGACCTACCAGATATAATTCATTACTGCGATTTCTCGAAGCTTCCGGTTTTCTTACCGATACGCTGCTGAACCCGGCGCGCATGTCACGGATAAACGAATCAAAATCCCTTCCCTGGAAAACTTTGACTAGGAAATTTCCGCCATAGTTCAGTTGCTCTATCGAGAATGCCAGTGCCAATTCAGCCAAATACATACTTCTGGCTTGATCGCTCACGGCAATACCGCTCATGTTGGGCGCCATGTCGGAAATAACAAGATCCGGTTGTTGCTCCCCCAAGTGTTTTCTTAATTCATGCAAGGCGCGCTCTTCTCTAAAATCATCCTGAATAAATTCCACACCGGGTAATGGCGCCATTTCCAGAATATCCAATGCTATTACTTTTCCTTTTTGACCCACTTTCTGGCTGGCAACTTGAGACCAGCTGCCGGGAGCGGCACCTAAATCGACAACAATCATGCCCGGCTTTAATAGGCGATCCCGCTCGGCTATTTCCAGCAGTTTATAGGCAGCACGCGACCGGTAACCCTCTTTTTTGGCTTGCTTGACGAAAAAATCATTGACATGCTCTTTCATCCAAGCTTTACTGGTTTTAGCCCGTTTCATCAAGTAAAATAATATATTTAAAGAGAGTTTAATGTTAACACTGTCTATTGCGCAGCGGCGTGAACTGAAAGCGCAGGCGCACGCGCTCAATCCGGTCGTGATGATCGGGAAGTCCGGATTATCCGCTGCTGTTATCGAGGAATTGGACCGCGGACTTACAAGCCATGAGTTGATGAAGATTAAAGTTCAAGTCGATGACCGGATTGCCAGAAATGCACTGTTCGAGGAAATTTGTGAGAAGCTGAGCGCGGCGCCGGTGCAGCATATCGGTAAGGTTTTCGTCATTTATCGCCCCAAACCGGAAGAGGTTGTCAAGAAAACTGAACGGACTTCACATAAAAACAAGCGCGAACCATTCCGGACCAAACGCAGTTATCAGAATTGAGTTTTACCGGTACTTAAATATATTTGACATCCAATATTTCATATTCCCGGATCCCGCCGGGGGCCTGAACTTCGGCAATGTCTCCCGCATACTTGCCGATTAAAGCGCGCGAAATTGGCGAGCTGATGGAAATTTTTCCGCATTTGATATCGGCTTCGTCGTCGCCGACGATTTGATAAGTGACGGTTTCACCGCTTTGCAAATCTTCCAACTCGACCGTGGCGCCGAATACACAAGCGCCGTCCGCGTTAATCAATGCCGGATTGATGATCTGAGCGCTGGAAAGCTTGCTTTCCAATTCGGCGATGCGGCCTTCAATAAAACCTTGTTTTTCCTTGGCGGCATCGTATTCGGCATTTTCGGAAAGATCGCCGTGGGAACGCGCTTCTGCAATCGCCGCGATTACTGCGGGGCGATGGATGGTTTTCATTTCGTGCAATTCTTTGCGCAGTGCTTCGGCTCCCGCCACTGTTAAGGGAATCGTACTCATTGTGATTTTTTGCCTTTCATTTTCATCCTGTTTCTCGATAATCAAGAAAAACTGATCGATTGCTTATGCCTTGAGTTGCACATGCAATTTCTGCAAATTATACGCTTGCAGTTCGCGTCTGTTGGTAATGCCGACACAGGCTGCGCGTGCACCTGCTAACGTCGTATAGTAAGTTACTTTTCCTTGAAGTGCGGCACGGCGGATCGAATATGAATCCTTTATTGCACTACTCTGATTCTTAACGGTATTGATGATCAGACTGATTTCTCCATTTTTAATCATATCGACGATATGCGGACGGCCTTCCGCCACTTTATTGACAATGATAACGTCGATTCCCGCTTCGGTTATGGCAGCAGCGGTGCCGCGCGTAGCGTAAAGAGTGAAACCAAGCCCGGCCAGGTTGCGTGCGATTTCAACCGCATGCGGTTTGTCGGATTGCCGCACACTAATAAAAATCTTACCCGCTGCGGGCAGACGGACATCGGTTGCCAATTGGGATTTGATAAATGCTTCGGCAAAAGTGGTACCCATTC
>JAFEEV010000041.1 GCA_018240935.1 Pseudomonadota bacterium | reverse complement strand
TATCTGCCGCCCAATGCTTTGATGATTATCGACGAAAGCCATGTCACAGTGCCGCAAGTCGGCGGCATGTACAAAGGTGACCGCTCGCGCAAGGAAAATCTGGTGAATTACGGTTTCCGCCTGCCGTCGGCGCTGGATAACCGGCCGTTGCGGTTCGAAGAATTCGAGAAGCGGATGCCGCAAACCATTTTCGTCTCGGCTACGCCCGCCGATTATGAAAAGCAGCATAGCGGCCAGGTGGTGGAGCAGGTGGTCAGACCGACCGGATTAGTCGATCCCGTCATCGAAGTGCGCCCGGTCGCCACGCAGGTGGATGACTTGATGTCGGAAGTCAATTTGCGCACCGCCAAGAACGAGCGCGTGCTGGTGACAACGCTGACCAAGCGCATGGCGGAAGATTTGACCGATTATTTTTCCGATCACCAGATCAAAGTGCGTTATTTGCATTCGGATATCGACACCGTCGAACGCGTCGAAATTATCCGCGACTTGCGCTTGGGGCAATTCGACGTGCTGGTCGGTATTAACCTGCTGCGCGAAGGCTTGGATATTCCCGAAGTCTCACTGGTGGCGATACTGGATGCGGATAAAGAGGGTTTTTTGCGCTCCGAGCGCTCGCTGATTCAAACTATCGGGCGCGCCGCCCGGCATATCAACGGCACGGCGATTCTGTATGCGGACAACATAACCAAATCTATGCGCGTCGCCATCGATGAAACCAACCGGCGGCGCGAAAAGCAGCTACAGCATAATCTACGCAACCACATTACGCCGCGCTCGGTGCATAAGCGCATCAAGGATTTGATCGACGGTGTCTACAATCACGAATCGGCGCAGCAAAACCTCAAGGCTGCGCAAGTGCAAGCGCGCTACGACGCCATGAACGAAACGCAACTGGCCAAGGAAATTCAGCGGGTCGAGAAGAAAATGCTGAACGCCGCCAAGAATCTGGAATTCGAACAAGCGGCGCAATACCGGGATGAACTGAAAAGCCTGAAGAACAAATTGCTGATCGGTTTTAGCGATGTAGCCTAAGCAGTTATTTCTTTACTTGCGTGGAAGAAACGAAAATGAGCGTACCAAACGTACGATTCAGCGTTTTGCTGGTAAAGTTCGTCATCACCATTTCTTGAACGTAACGGATGCGATCGCCTTTGTTGACTTTGGTCGTGGGCGCTGCGATCCAGAAACGGTTGCCGCCGTTTTCCAGTTCCATATAGGTATAACCGGTGGTGTCGATGACATCGACAACGGTTCCTTCGTTGTTCGCCGTTTTTCCATCCGAAGCTTGTTGTTGCGGCGCTTGCGAATCTTGCGGTTCATGGTGAATCGCCAGGACCTGGGAAGCGTTGAATAATAAACATCCCATCAGAACGATGAGGGATAAGGAAGAAATTTTCATAGAGACTCCAAAGTGACGGTTTTTATGGGTGCGGTATCATACACCGCCTGTTATTTTGTTCCAAGATTGGCGGCTGCAAGTACTTTGTCCTGGCGGACTTTTTCAAAAAAACAGATGGCGGCGGCGGCGGCGGCGTTCAATGACTCGGTTTTGCCGGGCATGGGAATGACGATGTTTTCGTCCACCGCCTGAATCAATTCCCTGGATAACCCCGCGCCTTCGTTGCCGAATACAAAAGCAGTAGGACCGGAGAGCGGGATTTCAAAAAGATTGCGGCTGGCTTGTATCGATGTGGCAATGACGGTGCCGGGAAATTGCTGCGCCACCTGCTGCAAATCGCTGTTTTCATGAATACGCAAAAAGAAGTGCGCACCCATCGCCGCCCGGAGTGTTTTGGGCGACCAGGCGTCGGCGCATTGCGGCGACAGGTACACATCGCGGACACTCGCTGCCGCGGCGGAACGCAGGATGGAACCCAAGTTGCCGGGATCTTGAATCGCCTCCAGCAGCACACTGAAAATTTCCTTGCCGTTGCCGGCGTCTTTTTTCAATTCCGGGATGGTAATCAGCGCGAGCACCCCCGTAGGTGTTTTGACCGGAGAAATGGCGCGAAATAGCGCATCGCTGGTGATCGTGATTTTAGGCAGCGCATGGCCGAAAAGGATGGTGAGAAAATGCTCGTTCTCGGCGTCATCGATATACGACTGGCTGACGATCAGATTTTCGGGCATGCCCAGCACCGAGCAGTAGATTTGAATCAGATGAATACCGTCGAGCAATGTCAGGCCGGTTTTCTTGCGGTATTGCGACGATCCTTCCAGCCTGATCAATTGTTTGACGAGCGGGTGGTCACGTGACGTAATGATCGGCATGATGGACTCCCGCGCTCACCAATAAACCATCGTAATGATGTTGCCGGCGTTAATGGTTTTTATAGCGGTACTCCGCGGACAGGGCATGCGCTTGCAATCCTTCTCCGTAAGCCAGCGTTGCCGCGATTTCTCCGAGCTTGGCCGCGCCCTGCTGCGAAACCTGGATGAGGCTGCTGCGTTTTTGAAAATCGTAAACGCCCAGCGGTGAAGAAAAGCGCGCGGTGCGAGAGGTCGGCAGCACGTGATTGGGGCCGGCGCAGTAATCGCCCAAAGCTTCGCACGCGTAGCGGCCGACGAAAATGGCGCCGGCATGGCGGATTTTGCCGATCCAGTTTTCCGCTTGCTCAATCGATAATTCCAGGTGCTCGGGGGCGACGCTGTTGGCGATTGCACATGCTTCATCCAAATCTTGGACCTGAATCAGCGCGCCGCGATTTTCCAGCGAAGCGCGGATGACATCCTGGCGCGGCATGGTGCCTAATAAGCGTTCGATGCTGCTATGCACCCGGTCGAGAAACGCCGCATCCGGCGACAACAGGATCGATTGCGCCAATTCATCGTGTTCCGCCTGCGAAAACAAATCCATGGCGATCCAATCGGGATCGGTTTTGCCGTCGCAAATGACCAGAATTTCGGAAGGCCCGGCTACCATGTCGATACCGACGACGCCGAACACGCGGCGCTTGGCGGCGGCGACGTACGCATTGCCGGGACCGACGATCTTGTCCACTTGCGGCACCGTTTCGGTACCGTACGCCAGCGCGCCGATCGCTTGCGCGCCGCCGATGGTGAATACGCGGTCGACCTTGCTGATCGCCGCGGCTGCCAGCACGATGCCGTTTCTTTCACCGCCCGGCGTCGGCACGACCATGATCAGTTCTTTCACTCCGGCAACTTTGGCGGGAATCGCGTTCATCAGCACCGACGAAGGATAAGACGCCTTGCCGCCGGGCACATAAAGACCGGCGCGATCCAGCGGCGTGACTTTCTGACCGAGTATCGTGTTGTCCGCATCGGCGTACTGCCAAGACTGCAACGGCTGTTTTTCGTGGTAACTGCGCACCCGGTCCGCCGCCTGCTGCAATGCCGTGCGCTCGGCTGACGGCAATGCCGCCAGCGCTTGCTGCAAATCATCCTGCGTCAGTTCGAGATCTTTGCCGGAGGTTGCATTGAGCCGGTCGAAGCGGTTGGTGTATTCGATCAACGCGGCGTCTCTGCGGCTTCTGATATCCGCAAGGATTTTGGCTACGGTCGAATCGATCGCGTCATCCTGCGCATTTTCGAACGCCAGCAACTTGCCGAGATTGGTATTGAAATCGGAATCGGTTGAATTGAATCGTTTAATTTGAATCATGGTGTCGATAAGTTGCGGATGAATGTGTTGCGAACGAGTTTAAAGTTTGACCGCTGCGGAAAAAGCATCCAGTATGGGCTGAATAGTCTCTCTTTTCAGTTTCAACGCCGCCTGGTTGATGATCAGCCGGGACGAAATCGGCATGATTTCTTCCACGGCTTTCAGGTTATTGGCCTTTAACGTGTTACCGCTCGACACCAGATCGACGATGGCATCGGCCAACCCGACCAGCGGCGCCAATTCCATCGAACCGTACAGTTTAATCAAGTCGACATGCACGCCTTTTGCGGCGAAGTGTTCCCGCGCGGTTTGCACATATTTGGTAGCGATGCGCAGCCGCGCGCCTTGCCGCACCGCGGAATCGTAATCGAAGCCATCAGGCGCGGCGACCATCATGCGGCAGCGCGCGATATTCAAATCCAGCGGCTGATACAAACCGGCGCCGCCGTGTTCCAGCAGCACGTCCTTACCGGCAATGCCCAGGTCGGCGGCGCCGTATTGCACGTAAGTCGGCACATCCGATGCGCGCACGATGACCAGACGGACATTGGCGCGATTGGTCGGCAGAATCAATTTGCGCGACACTTCCGGATCATCCAGCGCTTCGATGCCGGCGGCTTTGAGCAGCGGCGCGGTGTCTTCAAAAATTCGCCCTTTTGACAGGGCGATGGTAATAGCAGTCATAAATCCGGGATTATCCGAGGTTAGCGGCGGCAAAATCCCAATTGATCAGTTTATCCAGAATGGTATTGACGTAATCGCCGCGGCGGTTTTGATAATCCAGATAGTAAGCGTGTTCCCATACGTCGATGGTCAATAACGGCCGGACATTTTTTGTCAGCGGGGTTTCGGCGTTGCCGGTTTTAACCACGGAGATCTTGCCGCCGTCCAGCACCAGCCATGCCCAGCCGCTGCCGAATTGCGTCAACGCTGCTTGCGCGAATTCCTTTTTGCACGCATCCAGGCTGCCGAACGCCGATTCGATCTTTTGCTTGAGCGCTGCCGACGGTTCGCCGCCGCCGTTCGGTTTCAGGCTATGCCAGTAGAACATATGGTTCCACACTTGCGCGGCGTTATTGAAAATCGCCGCTTTATCCGCTTGACCGGCGGTTGCTCTGATGATTTGTTCCAGCGATTGCCCGGCCAGCGGATTGTTCGCCAACAGGTTGTTCAAGTTATCGACATAGGTTTTGTGGTGCTTGCCGTAATGAAAACTCAATGTGTTGGCGGTAATTACCGGCTCCAGCGCATTGTCGGCATAGGGCAGGGGCGCCAGAACGTATTGCGAACCCGATTGCGCGGCTTGGGAAAAATTATCGACATTGACTTCAGACATCGTGGCCTCCTTGGTAAGTTTATTGTAGTAATTCTTGAACAATTCAAACATGTGAACCCCCGTTATTGGGTATTGCTCGTTTCCGTGGTGAATGTGATTTTATTGTAACCCGCCAGACGCGCCGCTTCCATCACGGTAATCACGGACTGGTGCGTGGCCTTGGCGTCGGCATTGATTATGATGAACGGATCTTCATGGCCTTTGGCCGCCGTCAGCAAGGCATCACGCAGGCTTTCGATACTGGCCGATTTGACCGGGGTCAGATTGATGGTGTATTCACCCAATGCGTTGACGGTGATATCGATGCTATTCGGTTTGTCGGCGTTTTTATCAACTTTCTCCGCATTGGTTTCCGGCAAGCTGATTTCAAGTTCGGCGAATTTCGAATACGTCGTGGTCACCACCAGAAAAATCAGGATGACCAGCAGCACATCAATCATCGGAATCAGATTGATTTCCGGTTCGTTACTCTGTTTTCCGCGTTGAAAATTCATTCAAATACCGGCTATATCAATGTCAATGAATATTGAGTTGGTAAACACACATCAGTGAAAAGCGCGCTGTTAAAGCAGGCGGGTATAATACCAGCAGTCCATCGATTGCAGCGTTCGAAATAAATCACACGATTATTGCACAGGCTATAAAATAGCCAGCCGTGTTTTCAGGGTGTGATAGTACAACATTATGAGTGGATTTTTATCGTTAATTTTTTACCGGTTACCGTGAAATGATTAAACCATTGGTGAGTATCGTGATGGGCAGCGCCAGCGATTGGGATGTGATGCAGCATGCCGTTGCCGTTCTGGATGAATTTCATATCGCGCATGAAGCCAAAGTGGTTTCGGCGCACCGCACACCCGATTTGATGTTTCAATTCGCCGAGGAAGCCAAAGCGCGCGGTATCAAATGCATCATCGCCGGCGCCGGCGGCGCAGCGCATCTGCCCGGCATGATCGCGGCGAAAACCACATTGCCGGTACTCGGTGTGCCGGTCAATTCCAAGCATTTGCAAGGACTGGATTCGCTGCTGTCGATCGTGCAAATGCCGAAAGGCATTCCGGTCGCGACGTTTGCCATCGGCCAGGCCGGTGCGGCCAACGCCGGTTTGTTTGCGGTGGCGTTGCTGGCGGTCACTAACAGCGAACTCAGCGCGCAACTGGACGAATACCGGCGCAAACAAACCGAATCCGTTCTCAACGCCGGGTTGCCGCAATAATGCCGGTGCTGCCAGGTGCGATGCTCGGTGTGCTCGGCGGCGGGCAACTCGGGCGCATGTTCGTGCAAGCCGCGCAGCGAATGGGCTACCGGGTCACGGTACTGGATCCCGATCGCGCCAGTCCGGCCGGGCGCGTTGCCGATGATTTTATCTGCGCCGGTTATGATGATCTTGCCGCGCTGGAAAAGCTTGGCCAACAGTGCGCCGCCGTCACCACCGAATTTGAGAATATTCCCGCGCATTCGCTGCGCAAGCTGGCTAAAACCTGTATTGTCAGCCCGGATGCCTATAGCGTTTCGGTCGCGCAAAACCGGATTGCGGAAAAACAATTTCTCGGCACCAACGGTTTTACCGTAGCGCCGTTTGCGGTCATTCAGCAGCCGGATGATTTCGTCACGCAAGATGCCGCGGATTTTTTGCCCGGCATTCTGAAAGTGAGCCAATTCGGTTACGACGGTAAAGGTCAAGTCAAGGTGAACAGCATGGCGGAGCTACCGGCGGCCTACGAACAACTGAATCACAGCATATGTGTGCTGGAGAAATTCATGCCGCTGAAAAGCGAAATCTCGGTGGTGGTCGCGCGCGGCAGCGATGGCCAAACGGCGGTATTTCCGGTGTCCGAGAACCAGCACGTCAACGGCATCCTTGATGTCAGCATCGTGCCCGCCCGGATTTCTCCGTTGCTGGCCGAAAAAGCGCAAGCCCTCGCCGGTCAG
>JAFEEV010000040.1 GCA_018240935.1 Pseudomonadota bacterium | reverse complement strand
TGATAAAACGGTCCTTCGTCGTAATCCAACCCCAGCCATTCCATACCATCCAGAATCGCTTGAATCGATTGCTGCGTGGAGCGCTCCAGATCGGTATCTTCGATGCGCAGGATGAATTTTCCGCCATGCTTGCGGGCGTAAGCCCAGGAAAATAGCGCAGTGCGTGCGCCGCCAATGTGAAGATAACCGGTCGGGCTGGGTGCGAATCGTGTGCGTACCATCATGATTGTCGGGTTGTTATTGTGTCAATGTTCAGAAAGGCGATAGTGTACGCGATTCCATTGCGCATGTTGATAGCCGTATGCAAGCCAAAGCCGATTATAATGTGCGCAATTTTCAATTCCGCAGCCTCAATTGCGTGTGCCACGATAATGCGTTTGCCTCATGACTGATTTGATCCATGATTTGATTTTTGCCGCTGCCGGCCGGTCGCCGCACGCCGAGGCGTTGTGCTATCAGGACCGGCGCATGGATTATGCCATGCTGGCAGGAGCAGTCGCGGCAACCGCCGGCGGCCTGCGCGAACTAGGCTTAGGCCGGGGCGAGCGTGTGGCGGTTTATCTTGAGAAACGTTTTGAAACCGTAATCGCGCTATTTGCCGCAGCGGCGGCGGGCGGTGTTCTGGTGCCGGTGAATCCGGTGCTGAAGGCGGAGCAGGTGGCGTATATTCTGATCGATTGTAACGTCAGGATATTGGTCACTTCGCTGGAGCGGCTGAAACTGCTGCAAACGGTGTTGCCGCTTTGTCATGATTTGCATACCGTGATCGTCACCGATGCCCGTAACAATCCGCCGGTGATTGCCGGTCTTACGGTCTCCGGTTGGGAAGCGCTGATGACGGCCGGTGGCGTTTATACCCCATCTCCCGTCATCGACAGCGACATGGCCGCGATTATTTATACCTCGGGCAGCACCGGCAAGCCGAAAGGTGTGGTGCTGTCGCACCGCAATCTGCTGGCTGGCGCTAAAAGCGTCGCACAGTATTTGCAAAATCGTGCGGATGACCGGATTTTGACCGTATTGCCGCTCAGTTTCGATTACGGATTGAATCAATTGACGACTGCTTTCTACGCCGGTGCGGCCAATGTGCTGATGAATTATCTGCTGCCGCGCGACATCATCCGGCTCGTTGACGAACAGCAAATCACCGGTCTCGCGGCCGTGCCGCCGTTGTGGATTCAGTTGGCGCAACTGGACTGGGGAAAGGTGTCATCGCTGCGGTATATCACCAATTCCGGCGGTGCAATGCCGCGCGCGGCGTTGAATCGAATCCGCAGCGCCTTACCGCAGGCGCAGATTTTTTTGATGTACGGTTTTACCGAAGCGTTCCGTTCGACTTATCTGGCGCCGGAAGAACTGGAGCGGCGTCCGGATTCCATCGGCAAAGCGGTGCCGAATGCCGAAGTGCTGGTGTTGCGCGAAGACGGCTCGCCATGCGCGCCGGGCGAACCGGGCGAACTGGTGCATCGCGGATCCTTGGTGGCGCTGGGATATTGGAACGATGCGGAACGAACCGCGCAGTGCTTCAAACCGGTGAAGGCGCGCCAGGCCGGATTGCCGCTGGCGGAGATCGCCGCATGGTCCGGCGATACCGTGCGCATGGACGAAGAAGGTTTTTTGTATTTCATCGAACGGCGCGATGAAATGATCAAAACCTCGGGCTACCGGGTCAGTCCCACCGAGGTGGAGGAGGTTGTCTACGCAGCGGAAGGCATTGCGGAAGCGGTCGCCATCGGGGTGCCGCATCCTGTGCTGGGTCAGACGATCGTGTTGATCGCGACAGCACGTAATGGTGCAAAACCGGACAGGGATATTTTGCTGCACGTGTGCCGGCAGCATCTGCCTGCATATATGCTGCCCAGTCATATTGAATTGCGCGAAGGAAATCTGCCGCGCAATCCGAACGGCAAAATAGACCGCAAATTGCTCGCGCAGCAAATGCAGTATTTGTTTATGGAACCCAGCCAGTGAGTAACGCGCCTCCGCAACATGCCCCGCTGGTGCAGTTCGCTGTGCAAGATGATTGTCTGCAAATCGGCGGCATGGCACTGACCCGGCTGGCGCAGCGCGTCGGCAGCACACCGTTTTATGCCTACGACCGGGAGAAAATCAGTGCACGGATCGCATCGTTGCGGCGGCATCTGCCGCAAGGGGTTTTGCTGCACTACGCGATGAAAGCCAACCCGATGCCGGCCTTGGTGCAACATGTGGCGGGTTTGGTCGATGGTTTGGATGTTGCTTCCAAGGGCGAAATGCGCGTGGCGCTGGATACGGCTGTGCCGCCGGATAAAATCAGTTTTGCCGGACCGGGGAAAAGGGAGCACGAGTTGCGCAGCGCGATTGCGGCGGGTGTGATGCTGAATGTCGAATCCGCGCAGGAACTGGAAACGGTTGCGCAACTGGGGATGAGCCTTGGGATTACACCTCGAGTAGCCCTCCGCGTTAACCCGGATTTTGAACTCAAGTCTTCCGGAATGAAGATGGGCGGCGGACCCAAGCCGTTCGGCATCGACGCCGAATGCGTGCCGGATGTGTTGAAACGATTGGCTGCGCTTGAGTTGGATTTCACCGGTTTTCACATCTTCAGCGGCTCGCAGAATCTGCATGCTGCCGCGCTGCAAGAAGCGCACGAAAGAACGGTGCAGCTTGCCATCCGGCTGGCCGATCATGCACCGGGGCCGGTGCGGCTGTTGAATATCGGCGGCGGTTTCGGCGTGCCGTATTTTCCCGGTGAACAGGCATTGAACCTTGCCGCCATTGGCGAGAATTTGCAGCGCCTGGTTCCCGAGGTTCAGCGGCACTTACCGGGTGCCCGGATTGCGCTCGAATTGGGCCGTTATATCGTTGCCGAGGCAGGTATTTATGTGTGCCGCGTGCTGGAACGTAAAATCTCGCGCGGGCAAGTTTTTCTCATCACGGACGGCGGATTGCATCATCATCTGGCGGCTTCCGGCAATCTCGGACAGGTCATCCGCAAGAATTATCCGGTCGTGATCGGGAATAAAGTCCGTGGCGCGGAAAGAGAAGTGGTTTCTGTCGTGGGGCCTTTGTGCACGCCGCTGGATATATTGGCCGACCGGCTGCCGCTGGCCAAAGCAGCCGCGGGCGATTTGGTTGTCGTATTACAGTCGGGCGCCTACGGTTTGACCGCCAGCCCGGTTGCATTTCTCAGTCATCCGGCGCCGGTCGAAGTATTGGTTTAATCGATAAATTTCATCATTCTGCAAACAATTGTTGTTTATTGTGCACAAGTGCTCAGCATTGTTGTAATTCTGCTGATAAATAATGAAGATCAGTTGAATATTCGCTTTAAATATACTTAAATGGCTGGTGCGGTTAATCTGCGCTGCTTGTTGAACGGAACGCTTTGTTTTATGTGAATGAAAATCGAAAATGCACGGTAGATTTCGTGTTTTTTCGCCGATGGCATAATGCGAGTGCAGTTTACTATTGATTCACTTTTTCTGAACGGTAACACTCGCTTACAAAGGTGTTAAAAATGAGTGTAACTGGCTACTTGATAAATTGGATGATTCTATGAGTGATTTGTATCAAAACTTTCAAAAATTTTTTGAAATTGTTGTTGCCGATACAACCGAACTGCTTGAAGAAGCTTATAGAATCCGGTATCAGGTCTTTTGCATTGAGCATAACTTTCTGGATGCTTCGCTTTACCCGGATAAGCTGGAAAAAGA
>JAFEEV010000003.1 GCA_018240935.1 Pseudomonadota bacterium | reverse complement strand
GCGGTCGATGGTGACCCGGTTGAACGACGCCTCGGCGAGTTGCCTGGCCAGCGGCTGCACCAGCGCCGGGTCGATGCGCGCATCCGTCGCCATGAAGCCCAGCATGGTCGCCATGTTCGGCCGGATCATGCCGGAACCCTTGGCGATGCCGGTCACCGTAACCGTTTTGCCGCCGATCTGCACTTGCTTTGACGCTGCTTTCGGCACGATGTCCGTGGTCATGATCGCGTGCGCGGCGTTAAACCAGTTATCCGCCTTGCAATTCGCCACCGCGGCGGGCAATCCATGCACAATCTTATCGACCGGCAGCGGCTCCATGATTACACCGGTCGAAAACGGCAACACTTGCTGCGTGGCACAACCCAATAGCCGGCCCGCTTCGGCGCAAGTCGCCAGGGCGTGCTGAATGCCCGCCTCGCCAGTGCCGGCGTTGGCGTTGCCGGTATTCACCACCAGCGCGCGGATGGCGGCGTGCGCCAAATGTTGCTTTGCTACGGTCACCGGCGCGGCGCAAAAACGGTTCTGCGTAAAAACCCCGGCTGCTTGCGTGCCTTCGTCCAGAACCATCACCAGCAAATCCTTGCGATTGGCTTTTTTGATCCCGGCCTCGGCGATGCCGAGCGTGACACCCGTAACGGGCAGCAATTGTTCAGGGGTTAACGGAGGAATATTGACGGGCATGGCCATTCCTTACGAAGATTGAAAAGCCGCTATGCTACCGTATCTGCCGTGACGTTTGCCACAAATTGCAGCATCATTCCTCCGCAACGCGCCGCAGCAATAAAAAACCCCGGATTACCGGGGTTTTTTATTTTAAGCTTTACGCTCGGCTTACTGCGGCACGATGTTCGATGCCTGTTTGCCTTTGGGGCCTGTGGTAATGTCGAAAGTAACGCGTTGCGCTTCGCGCAATGATTTGAAGCCGCTGCTGTTGATTGCTGAGAAGTGTGCGAACAAATCTTCTCCGCCGTTATCCGGGGTAATAAAGCCAAAACCTTTAGCGTCGTTGAACCATTTAACTACACCTGTTGCCATGTTGATTTCCTTAATAATGAATGAATTTACTTCTTCTACAGTGATCCGTAGCGGTCATCGAATATCAAGGAAAAAGCTCAACCATAAGCATCACATTTCACAACTTGAATCCAAAAGACTCTCGTAAGATACACGCTTTCCGGCAAAGTTCAAGCATTTATTGATAATGCTAAAGCGGTAACCAAAGAATTCAAGCTAACCGCGGCTCTAGCGGATTGATTCGATAGTTTAAAGAGGAACGATAACTCAAATTCAGAATATTCCGGTCAACGCGCCGCGGATGCTTTTGGTATCTCAGTGCACGAAGTTTCCGCATAACGCCGCGGGGTTCCGGTTACCGTTCGGGTGCGTGCTCGCCCGGCTTGGATTTTAAAGCGAGCGTACCCGGAACCGGCTCGAAGAATTTACAAATAAACGTGTTATGCCGCTCACACTCGATTCAAGAAATGTCCTGAATACCCGATTATCATTCCTGCAATTGCTGCGCATGGAAGAGTGTGCGGCAACCGGGTTGCAGAAGCCGGATATCAACTTAAATCAATCGTAATAAATTCAATGTCTATGCGTTTAGGAATACTTGAAGACGAGCCAACCCAAGTAGCTATTTATGAGCTGCTGCTTTCGCCGAGCCGGTACCAATGTGAGTTCTTTGGAACCATTGCTTCGTTTCTCGATGCGCTCCGGGATAAAAAATTCGATTTGCTCGTGATCGACTGGATTTTGCCGGATGGCACCGCCGGGGAAGCGCTCAAATGGATTCGCGAGAATCTGGATTGGCACATTCCGATCATTTGCGTCACTTCGCGCAACAGCGAAGCGGATGTTGTCAACGTCCTGCATATGGGGGCGGATGATTATTTTGTGAAATCTTCGCGGCACTTCGAGCTGCTTGCTCGAATTGAAACCTTGGCGCGCCGCAGCCGGGAAAAGCAGCCTGCGGTATTGCAGTTTGGGCCGTACGAAATCGATTCGGAAAATCAGGCGATCATCGTTGATGGCAAAAACGCCGGTCTTACCCAGAAAGAATTCGCACTTGCTTGCTATCTGTTTCAGAACATGAACAAACTATTGTCGCGAATTCACTTGCTGGAAAAGATATGGGGACTTTCGGCGGAAATCGATACGCGCACCGTGGATACGCACATCAGCCGCATCCGCAACAAACTCAATCTCACAGCGCGAGGTGAATGGGATATTTTGACGATCTACGGTTACGGTTATCGTCTGCAACATGCCAAAGCCCCTCAACCGGCTTAAGAATTTCCGGCCTGATTTTCGGATCTTGCAGGCTTGATACTCATATCAAGCTTTCCTCGTGCCAATAAAAAAACAGCAATAAACTGCTCAATCGGGAATGGCTGCAACTGGTGTAAATGCTGGCTAAAGCCGGAATGAGATTGCATCACAACCGGGCAACCTCCAGGCGCACTCCAAGCATTCCTTACGACGCGGTGGCGATCTTGGCGCAGCGCTTTTCTAAGGAAGCTCTGAAAAACTACTGCGCTCGATCATGCTGTGTTGAAATCAGACTCAAAATGCTCATTTACATCTTGTAAACTGCGCTTTTTCATCTGATTTCGCCTTGCCTGACCGTCGCTC
>JAFEEV010000039.1 GCA_018240935.1 Pseudomonadota bacterium | reverse complement strand
TCCCGCAATGTATCCAATGTAGGTTGGATGGCGTATATCGTTATCGGGTTGTTACGTATGGAACCGACGGTATCAACCAGAAACGGAATAAATGCAACATGATCCAAGTGTGCATGCGTGACTAAAATATGATCTATCTTGATCATTTCGGTCAAACTCAAATTACCCACGCCCGTGCCCGCATCGATCAGCACATCGTCATCCAGCAGCATGGCCGTGGTTTGTTCGCCGCTCCCTATCCCTCCGCTACACCCCAAGATCCTGAGCTTCAAAAGACTCGCCCCGGAAATTCATTACTTAATCAATAACACGGGAGTTTTTGCCAGCTGCATCACTTTACTGGTTACCGAGCCCAGCAACAAACCTTGGATACCGCCTGCTCCGCGCGGCCCCATCACAATCTGATCAAATTCCTTCTCACCAGCGAACCGGACGATCATTTCGGCCGGATCACCCACCACAATGTGATAGTGATAGGCAACACCCGCCTGATCGAGTAGCGGGCGCGTATTTTGCAACTCTTTCAGCCCTTCTTCCTGATGATACTGCTTGATATCCTCCTGGTTGATGAATAATGCGGCATTGCCGCGCAGCGGATATTGCACATTCAGCAAATGCAGTTCCGGTTTTTCCTTGTACCAATCCAGTAAAGCAATGAAGCCGGTTACCGCTTTATTGGCATAATCAGAACCATCGACAGGTAATAAAATTTTCAGCATGCTCGATCTCTCAAATTTTTATGCAAATCTAGTGTTTATGTTTGTCATCAGCCAAGTCTTCCAATGGCTCCAGCTTGACAGGTTTCCGTGCAGCCAGCACTTTACCCGCGACGATCACCAGCAAGGCAACCGAAACCGGTGCAACCCACTGGAGATACTTCGCTTGCATGCTGACCCATTCCTTGGTGACCACATCGGTAACCGCCATATCCCCGGCGATCCATCCCAGCAATCCGGCGCCGATCGCAATCGTCACCGGATAACGGTCCATGACTTTCAGCACCATTTGGCTGCCCCAAACAATGATCGGCACGCTGACGATCAAACCGAAAATCACCAAACCGATGTCATCTTTGGCTGCACCGGCGATAGCAATGACATTGTCCAGACTCATTACCGCATCCGCCACGATGATCGTCTTGATCGCGCCGATTAACGTCGTGCTGGCATCGATCTCATGCGCGCCTTCCGCCTCGGGTTGCAGCAATTTGATACCGATCCACACCAATAACGCAGCGCCGATGATCTTGAGATACGGCATGGTCAGCAGACTCAAGGCGAAAAAGATCATCACCACGCGCAGCGCGATGGCGCCGAAAACTCCCCAAAAAATACCTAGCTTACGCTGCTGTTCGGGCAAGCGCCGGCAAGCCAGCGCGATCACAACAGCATTGTCGCCGCCGAGCACGATATCAATCGCGATGATTTGTAAAACTGCAATCCAGAATTGCGGACTATCGAAAGCCATTTATTTGTTCCTGACAAAAAATTCCAACGGATAAGAATATGACAGAGGGATGCTCTATCCCTGTTGTTCAACTTCGAGAAACTTCAAGAGTTCATCTTTTTGCTGCAATGTATCGTTATAACCCAGCTCGATCAAATCGCGGCAGAAAGGTACTTCAAACAGCACATAGCTAAGCAATGTCGAGCCGTTCGGACCCATGGCGCCAATCGCGCGGTACAAATACCGCATGATCCACGGCAAGGTATGCGCATACTTTTGCGCAATCTCGTTGATTCCTTCGCTCGGCGCGATCATCATGGACTCGACCGGACGCAGCGGCACATTTTTGGCTTTAAGCGCTTCGGGCGGAATCAATTTCAGCGTTTCATTGATACGCAGCAAACGTTCCAAATCGACATCCAGGCTATCCACAAAAATGCTGTTCAACGCATGACCGGCAATCTGCGCAAAAGGCGGATAACCCGATGCACTCATGCGCTTCGGCTCGTCGGTGACAGGTTTGCGCACACCGATAATCAACAATTTTTCGGCGCCCAGGTGAAGCGCCGGGCTAATGGGCGCCAATTGACGCATGGAGCCGTCACCGAAATATTCCCGGTTCAGTTTGACGGCGGGGAAGATAAACGGTATCGCTGACGAAGCCATCAAATGTCCGACGCCGATCTCAGCCGGAATGCCTAGCCGTTGCGCCCGCTTCCACGGCAATACTCCGCGCGCCGCTTGATAAAAAGTCACCGATTGTCCCGAAGTATATCCCCACGCGGTGAGCCCCAAGGCGTGCAGTGACCCGGAGCGGATACAGTGCTGAATGGCGCGGAAAGAAAAACGGCTTCTGAGCAGGGCTTCCAGCGGACAATTATCCAGCAGGGAAATCGGATTATGCTGGCCGTACTCGCTCGATACCAAGGAAAGCAAGCAGCGCAGCGTGTTATGAATAACGCCGAGCAGATCCGAACGGTAAATATGGTCAACATGAAAATTCGACCAGACAGCTTCGAGCCGTTCGACACCTTCGGCAAAATTATTGGCTGAAACCGCGATACTGGCGGCGTTGATAGCACCGGCCGAAGTGCCGCAAATGATTGGAAACGGATTGCGAATCTTGTCCGGCAATAACTCGGCGATCGCACGCAACACGCCGACTTGATATGCCGCGCGCGCCCCGCCTCCGGTTAAGACAAGCCCAACCTTGGGTGTGATTAGTTCCTTCTTTTTCTCATGCACGAACTGCAAATTCCGATTTCACCCTCTC
>JAFEEV010000038.1 GCA_018240935.1 Pseudomonadota bacterium | reverse complement strand
TTGGAGGAAATCGCCATCCGGCTGGCCGCGTTGCAAAACACGCAGCGGCCGAGCGCCGATCACGCGCATATCGCCATTTTTGCCGCTGATCACGGCGTTGCCGTGGAAGGCGTTTCCGCATTTCCGCAATCGGTTACCGTTGAAATGATCCGGAATTTTGCCCGCGGCGGCGCCGCCATCAATGTTCTGGCGCGCGCCTTGGGCACTTCACTGGAAATCATCAATCTGGGAACGGCGCATGAAATGCCAGCGCTGGCAAATGTCAGGGATCGCCGCATCGGACCTGGGACGGCCAATTTTGTTCATGAACCGGCGATGACTTGGGAGCAACTCGGCCAAGCGCTGACGGCCGGTTGCGAAGCGATCGGGCGCGCGCAAAAAGACGGCCGGCAACTCTTTATCGGCGGCGAAATGGGAATCGGCAACAGCACCAGCGCCACCGCGTTGGCGTGTCTTTTGCTGCATGAGGATCCGGCGCTGCTGACCGGGCGCGGCACCGGATTGGATGCGGCAGGCGTCATGCACAAGATGGCCATCATCAAACGCGCCTTAGCCCTGCACCGGGCGCAGATCAATTCTCCATTGGATGCGCTGCGCCGTACCGGCGGTTTTGAAATTGCCGCATTGACGGGCGCTTATATTCATGGCGCGCAACTCGGTCTGCCGTTGCTGATCGATGGATTTATCAGTTCAGCCGCCGCTTTGGCAGCCGAACATATCGTACCGGGATGCACGCAATGGTTCATTTTCTCGCACCGCTCTGCGGAATCCGGCCACGCAGCCATCCTCAAAGCGCTCAATGCCGATCCATTGATCGATTTGAACATGCGTCTGGGCGAAGGCAGCGGAGCCGCCGTGACGCTCAATCTGTTGCGCATGGCGTGCGCGCTGCATAACGAAATGGCGACTTTTTCCGAAGCGCAAGTCGCTCAAAAAAATTGACGCAGCGGCTACTTTGACGACTCGCATCGATTTACTGCGGCATGGCGAAATTGAATGCGGCCAGCGTTATTGCGGCAGCTCGGACCATCCATTGACACAAACCGGCTGGCAGCAAATGTGGCTGGCTGCCGAAACTCAATGGCCCGCGAATCAATCGCCTGATTGGCAGCACATCGTCACATCCCCTTTAATTCGCTGTGCCGGTTTTGCCCAGGCGTTAGGGCAGCGTTACTCAATTCCGGTCACGCGCGATAGCCGTTTTCAAGAAATTCATTTTGGCAATTGGGAAAACCGTACTGCTGCCGAATTGCTGCAAAGCGATGCTGATGCGTTAGCCCGTTTCTGGCAGAATCCGCTTGATCATCCGCCGCCTGGAGGTGAACATTTGCCGGATTTTGAGGCGCGTGTTTTGTCGGCTTGGAACGATATTCAGCAGCAATTTTACGGCAAAAGAATTTTACTGATCACGCATGGCGGCGTCATCCGGCTGCTGATAAGCCATATTCTGCAGCGTCCGCTTGAGCGGCTGCTCGAGATCGATGTGCCCCTTGCCAGCATGCGGCATGTTTGCATAGACCCGGCTCAATCACCCAGAATCACACACATTTGGAATCTTCCCGCATGATCCGGCCGTTTCTCGCCGCAGTACAATTCCTGACCCGCTTACCGGTACGATTGACAGCCCCCATCAGCGAGAAAGAGGTTGGTTATTAACTGCTCTATTACCCGCTGGTTGGCTTGATCGTCGGTTTGATTCTGGCGGGACTCGGCTGGCTTATGATCGGCATGCCGCCGCTGGTGGCCTCCGCATTACTGGCCGCGGCCTGGGTTCTATTGACCGGCGGATTGCACTTGGATGGCCTGGCGGACAGTGCTGATGCTTGGATCGGCGGATTAGGCGACCGGGAAAAAACTCTGGCGATCATGAAAGATCCGAATTGCGGACCGGCCGGTGTGGCGGCCATCGTGCTGATCATTTTGCTGAAATTTGTTTCGCTGCACAGTTTGAATATTGCGGGTGAATGGATCGCCATCGTGCTGGCGGCCGTTCTCGCCCGCACATTATTGCCTTTACTATTTCTGACGGCACCGTATGTGCGGAATAACGGCTTGGGTTCGACGCTTACAGCCTTTCAACCGCGTCACGGAAGTATTTTGGTCATCGTTATCACGGCCGCTCTGATATTTCTGCTGACCGGTGATCGTTATTTATGGCCAGTACTGACAGCCGCTGGCATATTCCTGCTGCTGCGCAACCTCATGTTACGCCGCATCGGCGGCACAACGGGCGACACTGCGGGTGCATTGGTGGAAATTACCGAAGCGGCGGTATTGCTGATTGCGGTGACTGTTTTTATTGAATGATCCGATGCGATACCTCAGCGCACGAAGTCTTCCGGATACGGTATTTTCATTTTCTCGCGATTCAATAAGCCGATTTGCTGATTCAGTTTATCGATATCCGACCAGCCCGGCTGATCTACCGATGGAACCCAGCGGGCGCGCATATAACCGTTCCGGTCGATGAGAAATTCCATATGATCCGGTATCTTCCCGCGGCCAATGATATCCGGGTGTGTCAGCGTCCGGCGCGACAATGCATAGCTGTTTGCAATTTCCGCCGCACTTTGCGTCACAACCGGGAACGGCAACTCCGCAGCTACTTGCGCCATCTCAGCGGCGCTGAGTTCATTTGCCGGGACCGCTAATACGGCAGTATCTTGCTCACTTAAGCGTTGATACGCTTGCTGCAATTGTTCCATGCGAGCCTGGGATTGCGGCCATGAGAAAATAACCAGGAGAACGGATTTGTTGCCGCGGAAATCCTGTAACGTGCCGCTCACACCATTATTGTCCGCGTACGAAAAGAGCGGCGGTTTTACATAAGCTTTGTTTGGTATGATTTCCGGTGTCAAGATTCGCGCCTGGTAACCACGCGATAATGCATGAACGTAATTGACCAGGTCCCAGCGATCTTCTTCGGATAATTTATCGGCATACCCCGGCATGTCCGTATTGACCATGCCATAACTGATCCAATTGTAGAAATCTCCCGGTGTATGCTCAGCGGTATGCGGTTCGGTCAGTAAGTCCGGCAATTTAGTCGATAGTGTCCGCGATTTGATACCATTACCCATTCCCTGAAAACCATGGCACTCCACACAATGCTGCGTATATAAAGCGGCGCCATTGGCGATGGAAATTGCATCAAAAGGTACCGGCGGTCTGCGGTAAGTCTCCGGATAAGCCTGAATCGTCAGTGGCGGCAATGCGACTGCCAGCCCCGACACCAGCAATACCGCCGGAATACTGATCAAGCGTTTGAGTTCCCAATTACGAAGTCTGCCGAACAAAACCGTTCCTGCCGCAATTATCAGAATAAATACGCCTATCCATACTTGAACTGCAACATTAGGCTGATTCCAGGTCGCAACAACCGAGAAACGGAATGGGTAAGGCCAATTTTCTATGGATGCGTACTTCACTGGCGTTGTGTTGGCAATAATCGTTGCCAGCAATAGCAGCAGTAAAGCCAGAATAAATTCGATGCGCACCCATTTCCTTACCCCTGCTCTACCGGCATCCGCATCTGCATCCGCTACGCTCGTATTGTTTGCCAATAACGGCAACCAATGCGCGCGCACGCGCGCTGCGATGAGAAGTATCACGCCCAGAATTAATATTTTTATACTTAATAACCAGCCGTAGGATGTAGCCACAGAAGCGGCGTAGAAACCGGCGAACATGCGATCGGCAACTACAAAACCGGTTAGAATAATCAACAACATCGCGGGTAAAGCAATAGCGGAAAAGCGCTTTAAGGTTTCGTATTCTGAGATATCGGTTCGTTTGCTCTTGTCATTTTTTTTATTTTCGTACACTAACAGCAAAAAAGCCGGCAATGCGCCAAACCAAACACCCGCAAGAACGAGGTGCAATGCAAAAGGTGTAATTGTTGAGAACGATAGTTCTTCAGTAGCGGAATTACTTGTCAGCGAACCTGCAATTAATGGCAATGCCGCAGCACCAGCGCCTAAAATATAACGCCAGCGCGCTTTTGGAGATTTGCGAAGATAAATGACTATGAACAGCAGAAGTAGAGCGAATGAAATACGCCAAATCCATATTTGACCCACGCGCGTATCGTTTATGAATCCCAGCCAAACATCCTGCTGCCAAATATTGGTGGAATCCCCGGTAACTTGAGTGATAGTTGCTGTCAATATGACGATCAAACCAATCGGGATACTAATAGCTAACCATGGAAACAAGCGCTCCAGTTTCTCAACCCATCTATCCAGGTACGCTCGCTTTCCACTATTGGCGATAGCCAGGAATACGCAACTGCCTAACAAAATCAGATTTGCTGCAAGTTGGAACCAACGTGCAATTGCCGCAATGACATCTATCATTTTTACTACATGTTATTTTTTTACGCTGAAATCAAAACTGGACTCTATGACATGACCATCAACAGACATTACACGATAATGTACAGTGTAGCGCCCTGGTTCCATCGAAGGTAAGCTTAACACAACAGATTTTGGATCATCCGCAACACTTTCCGGAACATTTTCAGTTATTGAATTCTTATTTGAATCCCGTACCGTCACAGAAGCATACGCCCCTTCTATTTTTTCATTAAACCAAAGTTGTATTTGTTTAGGAGGAGCGGAGAGCGCAGCTCTTCTTGGCGGATCAGATTTAACCAGTGCTGCGTGAGCCATTGCCACTTTCACTTGAAATGCTAAAGAAAATATCGCTAGCAAAGAAATAAAAGCAAAAGCCTTACTAATAGTAAAAATTAACGATTTCTTATTTTGCACAGTTTCCCCCAATTCTTCAGATTTAGCGTATTTTTTGATTCGTTACATAAGGATGAGTTCAATAAAACCCATCCTTGCTTACACACTATATACGCAATTACGCTGCGCCTTGATCAGCCGTCTTACGTTTACGCATGAAGAAGAAAGCGGCAACGGCAATGACCAGTACTACCGGCGCAATAATCGCCGCTTTCGGAGTCGGACGGCCTTCACCTACCGAGAACGGAAAACGCGATACA
>JAFEEV010000037.1 GCA_018240935.1 Pseudomonadota bacterium | reverse complement strand
CGATCTGGGATTATTGGGATTGGATAGCGGCGCCGGTAAGAATATGGATGACAGCTTGCTGGGCAAAACCGGTAACGCGGTCATGACTGCCGATCTGGTGGACGTGCCGCCGAAACCGGTTACACGCGGTACTTTCAAATATCCGCCGGCAGCCAAGAAAAATGGCGTCAAGGGATATGTCGTGCTGTCGGTATTGGTGGAAGCGGATGGTTCCGTCAATCAGGTGCAAGTGCTGGAGTCCAATCCATCGGGCATCTTCGATGCGTCGGCTTTACAGGGCATCCGCAACTGGCATTTCGAACCGGCCAAGTATAAGGGCGAAACCGTGCGGGTTTGGGCGAAACAGAAAATTCGCTTCGATTTATCCTGATGTTTGCTATGAAAAATCGACCGGCCTGGGCGTTCCATTTCCTTATTTACACCGCCATCGCGCTGAGTTGTTACGTACACTCTGTTCAAGCATCCGCGAGCAAGGCGCAGCCTACCGATTTTATCGAACTGGCGGCGGTGATGCTGAAAGACGGTCATCACGACCGTGCGTTGCTGGCGTTGCAAAGCGTCGATCTCGGCCATAAGAAAACCGATTTGGCGCGGTTTTATACCTTGCAGGGGTTGGCTCATCTGGGTTTGAACGACCTCGAAGCCGCCCGGGACAGCTTGCAGCAAGCCATCAAGAACGGTCAGCAAGACAAGTCGATTTTCATTTATTTGGCGCAAGCGTATTTCGGGTTGAAGGATTATCGCAATACCGTCAATGCCATCGGCAAAGCCGGGGATTTGATCAACAAGGATGCAAGCTTAATCAGCTTGAAAGCGGAATCCTACTGGCATCTGAAAGATCCGGACTCGGCTATCCAGGCTTTGAACGACGGTCAGCGAACCTTTCCAGCCGATTTACGTTTCCTCAAACGCAAAGTTTTTTATTTGGTTGAGCTGGGGCTTTATCAGGAAGCCGTCAAGCTGGGCCGGGATTATCTGCACCGCTCCAACGCCAGCGCCGCCGATTATGTCGCGTTCGGCAACGCGCTGCGCTTGAGCCGAGAATATCAGGAAGCATCGAATATTCTGGAAGTCGCGCGCTTGAAATATCCGCAAGATGAAATGGTGGCCAAATTGCTGGCGCACACCTATCTGGATCAGGGCAAGCTTAATTCGGCGGCGTTCATATTGGAGCAAGCGGCGTTACTGAATCCCGATCTGCAAGCGGAAGCAGCGGAAATCTACCGGCGCGCAGGGCGGTTTCACAAGGCGTTGACGTTGAATGAAAGCATCGGTGATCAGAAAATCAAACTGAAGCAACGCTTGTCGATTCTGCTGGCATTGAAACAATACGAGCGCGCGGCCAATATGGAATCCAGTTTGTACCGCACCGGCTTGCTGGAGGATCAGGATGTGCGCTACGCGCTGGCCTATGCGTTGTTTTCCAGCCGCCGTTTTGCCGATGCCAATAAGCATCTCGATCACCTAAAGAATGCCGAACTGTTCAGAAAAGGCACCGAATTGCGCCGCCTGATGGAAGTGTGTAAAACCGAGCCATGGCAGTGCACGTAATGCCATCGCTAACGGCGCCGGAGCCTTTCTCCGCCGTGATCTTGTCTATGCCGCCTTAACACCCGTCCGCGCCATTTTCCTTTTTGATTAACTAAGAATTGATCTTCACGCGCACCGGTTTGGGTGTGGAGAAGGGGCCTGTTACGCCAAATGAATACAAAACTAAAAAAAATTATCCGGATTTGCTGCTTGCTCGCGCTGACCTTGATCGCTACCTGCGCCTGGGGGAGCGAGGAAAAAGCCGAATTCTCGATTCATTTGTTTCAGAACGGCCTGCCGGTCGCGGATGCCGAATTATCCATCAGCAGCGAATCGTACGGCAAATCCAGCGCGATCCTGATTTTTGAGGCGACACCGGCGACTTATACTTGGCGGCCGGGCAGCGATGCACCGCTGAAAACCAATGCCAACGGCAGTTTGGCCGGAAAACTGCCGCCCGGTGTTTATCAGTTCACCCTTACCACGAAAGACCAGGAATTTACCTTCGACCTGCCGCTGCGCGCCGCGGAAAATGCGCAAATTCTGGTTACGTTTTATCCCGGTAAAAAGAAACCGCTGCTGAACATCGAAAGTTCGGTGACGGGCACGATGGCTGGGTCCGTTGCCGGTGAGCCAAAGCGCGATCAAGGCGAAGGAACGATTACGGTGCAAGTGCTATCGGCGGAAACACAAAAGCCGGTAAAAGACGCGCAAGTATTTTTGAGCGGACTGAAAGAACGGTTTCGCACCGATGAGCAGGGCCGGATCAGCGCTACAGTGCCCGCCGGCAGTTACAGTATTTCGCTGCTGCACAACGCTTATAGCAGTCAGACGATGGATGAGGTGGTGGTGGCAAAGGATCAGAACACGCCGGTCGATTTCAAATTAACGCCCGCTGGTGTCGAGCTGGCCGAATATGTGGTGCTGGAGCCGCACCTCGCGGGAACCGTCGCATCGGTGATCGAGGAACAAAAAACAGCCACATCGGTTGCGACGGTTCTGGGCGCGGAACAATTCAGCCGGGCGGGCGATAGCGATGCCGCCAGCGCCTTGCGAAGAGCTTCCGGATTAACTCTGGTGGGTGGTCAATTCGTCTTCATCCGCGGATTGGGCGAGCGTTTTTCCTCGACGCTAGTCAACGGCGCGGCGATTCCCAGTCCGGATGCAACCCGGCGTGTGGTGCCGCTGGATTTGTTTCCGACCAATATTCTGGAAAGTGTCATGGTGCAGAAAACCTATTCGCCCGATCGTCCTGCGGAATTCGCCGGCGGTACGATTGAATTGCGCACGCGCGGAATTCCCGATGCCTTTTTCTTCAATTTGAATCTGCAAACCGGCATGAATGACAATACGACGTTTCAGGACGGTTTGACGTACAAAGGCGGCGGAGCCGACTTTACCGGTTACGACGATGGCGCGCGCGCTTTGCCGGATTCGATTGCCGATGCGACCAAGGATGGCGGCACGATAAAACCGGCGTCTGTTTTTAATCCCAACGGATTTACACCGGGACAGATTGAAAAATTCGGTGAGGATCTGTCCGGGGTGTGGAGCGTGGATAGAAAAAAGCGCGCACCCGATACCGGCATCCAGGCATCCATGGGCGATAGCTTTACCTTCGGTGATTTCCGCCTGGGCTATATCGGCGCGGTCGGCTGGAAGCGCGAATTCAGAAAGCAAAATGAAATCAATCGCGAATTTGTCGCCGCCGATACGAGGGACGGCAGTCTCAGAAAAATTCAGGATTTTTATATGCAACGCTCGTTGAGCGAAGTGCAGTTGACCGGTTATGCAGGAACGGAACTGCAATACAAGGATCATCACAAGCTATTCGCGCGCACGATGTTTCTGCGTCAAGCGATTGACGAAGCCAGAATTTCCCAAGGATTTACCGATGCGGAAACCAACGATATCCGCAGAACGCGCCTGAAGTTTTTTACCAATCAATTATTGATGACGCAAGTAGGCGGCGAACATCAGTTCGATTGGCTGAGGGATTTGTCGATTAACTGGCTGTATACCAACGCCACCGCCAACCGGGAGGAGCCTAAAACACGCGATTACCGTTTTGATGCCGATCGGCAAGGTAACTACTTTTTTGCCCAGCGCGCGGATAACAATCAGGTCATGTATGCGGATTTGGTGGATAAGGATCAGAGCTGGCGGGTGGACGGAAAACTGCCGGTGCAACCGTCGTTCAATCATAAGATCACGCTGGGCAGCGGTTTTATCGCACAAAGCAAAAGCCGGGACTCCAGTATCCAGCGTTTCAATTACTTCCCGGTCGGTCCGGATGGCTTTAATCCCGCGGTTTTCGCGCAGTCGTCGCTGGAAAACATATTACGGCCGCAATATATCGGCGCCAACGGCTTTCAATTGCGCGAAGTGACGCGTCCCAGCGATAAATATACCGCTTCCCAGGATCTGTTTTCCTATTATGGAAAAATGGATTGGCTGATGTACGACCGGCTCAATATTACCGGCGGATTGCGCTGGGAAGATAACGATCAGAAAGTCAATACTTTTACCCTGACGAACACGCCTACGATGGCCAGACTGAATCGCATGGACATGTTGCCATCGGTGGTGGCCACGCTGTTTCTTACCGACAAGCAGCAGCTGCGCGCCGGTTTCAGTCAAACGCTGTCGCGCCCGGATTTCAGGGAATTATCGTCAGCTCCTTTTACCGATATCAATACCAATCAGGAGACCGTCGGTAATCCGAATCTGAAACAGACGGCGATTACCAATTGGGATTTGCGCTGGGAATATTACCTGTCACCGACGGAAAATATTTTTGCCGGCTTCTTCTGGAAAGATTTAACCAAGCCGATTGAATTGGTGGCGGTGCCGGGGACCGCCGGACTCAATACGTATCAAAATACCGATAAAGCCAATATCTACGGGTTTGAATTGGAACTGCTGAAGAAATTGGATTTCGTGCATCCGGTGTTGCAGAACTTTTATGTCGGCGGCAACTACACGTGGTCGGCATCGAATGTGCAGTTGAATGCCGATAATCTGAAAGCGCAAACGACCAACGACCGGCCGTTGCAAGGACATTCGGCGCAGATCGTCAACTTCCAGATCGGCTACGACAATCCGCAGTGGAAAACACAGGCTACCTTGCTGTACAACGTCTCCAGCCAACGCATTATGGCTGCCGGGGTGCTGGGTGCGCCGGACAAATACGAACAACCCGTGCATCAACTGGATTTTGTATTCAGCCAGAATTTATACAAAGGGTTATCGATGCAAGCCTCAATGCAAAATTTGCTCGATTCCGAAGTGCGCATCACGCAAGGTGATGAAGTGACCCGGGCATTCCGCCGCGGGCGCTTTTTTAACCTCAGCGTGCGCTTGGCGTATTGATACAGCTTTTCTGAACCGGGATCTCTTGCGTGGCTGATAAACGCTTGCACCGGTTCAGTCTGCATTAATTTTCCTCGGGTTAAAGTGATATCCGGCAGCGGGAAGTTTTCCGCGCGGACGAACCACTTTTACCGAGGATTACTTCATGAAAAAATTCTTCCTTTTGTGCGTTGCGGTTGCGTTGGTTGTGTTGTTGAGCGGTTTTCGCGCACCCAACGGCAACATCATTTCCAAAGGTGATTTGGCGGACAAGTTGTTACTCAATATGGGCGAGCCGCATATCCGGACCGATCTGGGCGTTGTGCAAACCCGGGCATTCGGCGGAATTATCTCTATCAAGCGGGAAGTCTGGACTTATCGTATCGAAGACTATAACTACCGTTTCATCATCGAAAACGGGCAAATTGTTGCGGATCATTGGACCCGGTTTTAATCATCCGGTAATGATTCATATGTTTTTCAAACGCATGACTTTTATCCGCAAGCCTGCGGGGTGGCAATATATCTTTTCATGTTAACGTAATACCTCTGTCATGTTGGCTTGATAGATTTGCTTACCCTAAATAAAACGTTGAGGTAAGTAAATAATGTTCAAATCAAATCCTATAAAAAAATTAATCACGGCGTCCGTTGCGCTACTGGGTAGTGCGGCGCTGAACGGGCACGCAGCAACCGCAACTTTCGATCCGGCGAGCGGTATCGTCAATCTGCCGGTCGTGGAAGTACTGAGCGGCAGCACTTCTTCTTTTTACAGCGCGCAATTGCAGTTGAGCGGGAGCGATTTGCAATTGATCGCAGCGAGTCCTATTGCGGCTACAACAGGCCAGCGTAATGTATTCGATTCCGATACCAGCGCAGTGCATATCGCTTCAGTTACCGTCGGGGCGGATGATTTCTACGCCAAATTGAAATTGGTGCCCGGATCCAATCCATTGCGTTTTACCGTGGATCAACTGGTCAATAACGCTTTCCAGGGTTGTCCAGGCTTTGCGGCGGCGGGACCTACTGCTGGTTCCTGTGTCTTAAGCGGTGAAATTAAAACCAATGCCACACTGACTAAGAACATCAACTGGATTTTGTCGGGCGGTGTTTATGTCGGCGGTGATAACGCGCAGAGTACAACGCTCACCATTAATCCGGGCACCAAAATTTTCGGTGAATCGGGTGCGGATTATCTGTTTGTAAGACGCGGTTCCAAGATCATGGCGGAAGGAACGCCGGATAATCCGATCGTGATGTCCGGTCCGTTGCAACAATCACCCGGTGAGTGGGGCGGTTTGCTGATCGCCGGCAATGCGCCGATCAACGGTTGTAATGCGGGAGTGGCGCTGTGTGAAGCACCGTTCGAAGCGATTACCTCGGAATTTTTTGGCGGCAATAATCCAACGGATAACAGCGGTGTCGTTAAGTACACGCAAATTCTTTTCGCCGGATTTGCCGTTCGCCCGGACGAAGAACTCAATGGCTTGACGCTGATGGGTGTCGGTTCAGGCACGAAGATTGATTACGTGCAAGTTCATTCCGGTTTGGACGACGGTGTGGAAATGTTCGGCGGTACGGTCAACATGAAGCATTTGGTATTGACCGATAATCGTGATGATGCTTTCGATTGGACCAGTGGTTTTAAGGGGCGCACACAGTTTGTTCTGATCAAACAATCGCCAGGAATCGGTGATCGCGGTATCGAAGCCGACAACAACGAGAAAAATCACGACAGCTTGCCGCGTGCGCATCCTGTTTTATCCAATTTCACCATCATCGGACGTAACGATACCGGTGCCACGGAAGGCATTTTGCTGCGCCGCGGCACAGCAGGCAATATTTGGAATTCGGTGGTGGCCGGATCGCCGGTTTGCGTGCGGATCGATAGCGCATCGACATATGCCAACGCCGGTTCTCCGGGCAGCTTGACGGGCGAATTGACGATGCAGAACTCGTTTGTTCAATGCGCCAATAATTTCAAGGATGGTGACGGTCACACATTCTCCGTGTCGGATTGGTTCTTGTCGCAATCCGGCAACAAAGCGGAAGATCCGCTGTTGGATGGTTACTTACCGAAAACCGGTTCGCCATTGACATTGGGCGGTGCGGCAGTGGGCGATGCCTTTTTCGATGTGGTCGATTATGCCGGTGCATTTAAGGATGCGAGCCATGATTGGACCAAGGAATGGACGTTCCGGTTTTAAATCATACTAGTTGCAGTAGTCATCTACGCTCCCCTCGAGTTAATGTAGATAAACCGCTTAACCCAAGCACTTTCGCGCTTGAAAGTGTCACAACGATCCGTGAGATCGGGAGCGTTTTGAATTGGGTTCTATGTTTCTTTTCTGTGTTTCACCTCTTCTCGTAGTCCATCTCCCGGCCGCTGCCATCGGTAAGCTGTCCGGGAGATTTTCATATGCAACGTAATTGTCATCATTCTGTCATGCTGGTTGATTAAGATTTTTCCTATGAGGAATTTTATTTTTTGATCGGAGAATGTTAGATGAAACCGCAATTGAGCCTGATGCTCGTTTCCGCAGCCTTATTTCTTACCACGCCCGCGTTTGCCGCGGATATTACCGGCGCCGGTGCGACTTTTCCTTATCCGGTTTACGCCAAATGGGCCGATGCCTATAAAAAATCGACCGGAATCCGGTTGAATTATCAATCCATCGGCTCCGGCGGCGGCATCAAGCAAATCAAAGCCAAGACGGTTGATTTCGGCGCATCGGACAAACCGCTCACGGTCGAGGAACTGGAAAAGAACGGCTTGACGCAGTTTCCTACGGTCATCGGCGGCGTTGTGCCGGTGATCAATATCGATGGCCTGAAAGAAGGTCAGCTCAAACTGACCGGAGCGGTATTAGCCGATATTTTTCTCGGCAAAATCAAGCAATGGAATGATCCGGCGATTGCCGGTTTAAATAATGACATTAACTTGCCGGCCAGTAACATTGCGGTGGTGCACCGTGCGGATGGTTCCGGCACGACATTCTTGTTTACCGATTATTTGAGTAAGGTGAGTCCGGAATGGAAAGAAAAAATCGGTGCCGATGCCTCCGTGGCCTGGCCTATCGGTACAGGCGGCAAGGGCAATGAAGGCGTGGCCAATTTTGTCAAGCAAATCAAGAATTCGATCGGTTACGTCGAAGCGGCGTATGTGAAGCAGAACAAAATGCGTTATGTGCAGTTGCAGAACCGCGACGGTGCTTTCGTCACACCGGTTGAAGACAGTTTCAGGGCGGCTGCCGTTAATACACAGTGGGACAAGAATACGGGGTTTTACGAGATTCTCACCCACAAACCCGGACAAGAGAGCTGGCCCATCACCGGCGCTACGTTTGTCCTGATGCATCAAACGCAGGATAACCCCGGGCAGGCGCTGGAAGTATTGAAGTTCTTTGAGTGGGCTTATGCGCACGGCGACGGGATGGCGTTGGAACTCGATTATATTCCGTTGCCGGATAACATCGTGAAGTTGATCGAAGATTCCTGGAGAACGAGGATCAAGAGCAAATCAGGTCAAGCCATTTACTCAGCGCAATAATCCTCAGTCAAGAATCCAAGATTGCCTACTACACCATGCGTCATCATTTTCTGCTAGCGGTTATTACTAAAATAAGCCTCGCACGGTTTCAATCCGGCGCGGCAAAAACGATGTCTACAGCACACTCCGTTGCACAATTAAAAAGGCAACAGTTGTTCGATCGGGTTTTTCGCCAGGCGACTTGGTTTTTCACTGTCATTGTTTTCTTGCTGCTGGCTGCTTTGATCGGTTCGTTACTGATTGGCAGCTGGCCGGCAATACAGGCGTTTGGTTTCGATTTTCTATTCAGCACGCAGTGGAATCCGGTCACGGAAAAATTCGGGGCGCTGGTGCCCATCACCGGCACATTGATAACCTCGCTGATTGCATTATCGATCGGTATTCCAGTCAGTTTCGGCATCGCGCTGTTTCTGACCGAGCTGTCTCCGCCTTGGTTGCGCCGCCCGCTGGGGACGGCAATCGAACTGCTCGCGGGTATTCCCAGCATTATTTACGGCATGTGGGGTTTATTCGTGTTTGCGCCTTTTTTTGCCAAACATATACAGCCAGCGATTCAAAGCACATTGGGAGAGGTGGCCGGAATCGGTTTCTTGTTCGAAGGCGCCGTCATGGGAATCGGTATGCTGACAGCCGGTATTATCCTGGCGATCATGGTGATTCCTTTTATCGCTTCGGTGATGCGCGATGTATTCGAGGTTGTGCCGCCGTTACTGAAAGAATCGGCTTATGCGCTCGGCGCTACCACCTGGGAAGTGATTTGGCGCGTAGTGCTCCCGTATACCAAGAGCGGTGTAGTCGGCGGAATCATGCTGGGGTTTGGCCGCGCCTTGGGGGAGACGATGGCGGTTACTTTCGTGATCGGCAACGCGCATCAGCTGCATGCGTCTCTTTTCATGCCGGGAAACAGCATCGCCTCGGCATTGGCCAATGAATTCACCGAAGCCGACGGCGATTTATATACGGCGGCGTTGATCGAGTTGGGGCTGATTTTGTTCCTGATCACGTTTGTCGTGCTGGCTTGCTCCAAGATTCTTTTGCTGCAATTGAAAAAACGCGAAGGCGCCGTTGCTTAGGACCGTATTATGATTTCCATTTATACCCGCCGCCGCATCATTAACGCAATCAACCTGACGGGTTCGGTGCTGGCGATGGTGTTCGGTTTGTTCTGGTTGTTCTGGATTTTGCTGACACTGTTCGACAAAGGGATGGGCGGTATCAGTCTCACTATTTTTACCCAAATGCCACCGTCACCGGGCGATAGCGGCGGTTTGTTAAATGCGATCGCCGGCAGCCTGGTCATGGTGACACTGGCGACATTGATCGGCACGCCGGTCGGGATTATGGCCGGCACTTATCTGGCAGAGTTTGGCCAACGCGGCTGGCTGGCGCCGGCTACGCGCTTTGTGAACGATATTTTGCTGTCCGCGCCCTCCATTGTCATCGGTCTTTTTGTTTATACGGTGTATGTCGCCAAGGTGGGGCATTTTTCTGGCTGGGCCGGCGCACTGGCGTTGTCATTGATCGTAATTCCAGTGGTCGTGCGCACCACCGAGGATATGCTGCGGCTGGTTCCCAACAGTTTGCGCGAGGCCGCGATCGCATTGGGCGCGCCGCAGTGGAAAGTGATTACACTCGTGACCTGGCGCGCTTCCAAAGTGGGCATCATGACCGGCATTTTATTGGCGGTTGCGCGCATCAGCGGCGAAACCGCGCCGCTACTGTTTACCGCGCTCAACAATCAATTCTGGAACGATGATATGAGCCGCCCGATGGCTAATTTACCGGTCGTTATCTTCCAGTTTGCCATGAGCCCTTACGAATACTGGCAAGAATTGGCTTGGGCCGGCGCGTTATTGATCACCCTGAGCGTTCTCGGATTGAATATTGCTGCGCGTATTTTTTTGCGCAAGCGTGACTTTTAAGTTGAAAACAACCATGACTATTCCTCATTCTCAACCGGATGTTGCCAAAATCACCGTCAACGATCTGAATTTTTATTACGACAGATTTCATGCGCTGAAGTCGATCAGTATGCAGATCCGGAAAAACAAGATCACCGCCTTCATCGGTCCTTCCGGTTGCGGCAAATCGACGCTGTTGCGTACGATGAATCGCATGTATCAACTGTATCCGAGCCAGATCGCCAAAGGAGAAATCTTGATGGACGGTTTCAATATTCTCGATAAAGCGCAGGATTTAAATTGCTTGCGCGCCAAAATGGGAATGGTATTTCAGAAGCCGACACCGTTTCCGATGTCGATTTTCGATAACGTGGCGTTTGGCGTAAAACTCTATGAATCGTTAAACCGCTGTGATTTGGCCGAACGGGTGGAATGGGCATTACAAAAAGCTGCGCTGTGGGAAGAGGTGAAGGATAAATTGGATCAGAGCGGCACCAGTCTTTCCGGCGGTCAGCAGCAACGCCTCTGCATGGCCCGCACAATTGCGGTGAAACCCGAGGTGGTGTTGTTCGATGAGCCGACTTCCGCGCTCGATCCGATCTCTACCGCGCGCATCGAAGATTTGATCTTTCAATTGAAACAGGACTACACCATTGCGATTGTCACGCATAACATGCAACAGGCCGCGCGTGTTTCCGATTACACCGCTTATATGTACCTAGGAGAGCTGATCGAGTTTGACGATACCGCCACGATCTTCACCAAACCCAAGCAAAGAGAAACCGAAGATTACATTACCGGTAAATTTGGCTGATCCTTTTG
>JAFEEV010000036.1 GCA_018240935.1 Pseudomonadota bacterium | reverse complement strand
CAAATCATCATGCGAGTAAAAGGATCTGACAGGTTAAAAACTAAACACAACGTTCATTTCACTAAAGACCGATCCCAATACGGCATGTCACCGACGTGTTCCGCTAGGAAATTAATAAAAGCGCGTATTTTTATGGGTAAATGACGACTGGGGAGATAGCAGGCGTAAATATGACGTTCCACGGACAGGTAGTCCGGCAACACCGTCTGCAGCCGTCCTTTTTGCAATTCCATGCCGATTGTGTACGTAGGCAGCAGGGCGATGCCCAATCCATACAGCACTGCTTGCGCGAGCGCATCGTTATCGTTGATTCGCAGGGTTCCGGATATCGGAACCTTGATCTTACCTTCCGGTCCGTCGAAGCGCCAATAGCCTTGTTCGGGCGAAAGCGCGCAATCGAGACAATTGTGTTTGACGAGATCGGCCGGGGTTTGGGGTGTGCCCCATTGTTGGAAATACTGCGGGGTTGCGCACAGTATGCGGCGGACCGGTGCAATCTTGCGCGCCACCAGATTAGGGTCGGGCTCATTGGTCACGCGGATTTGCACGTCATACCCTTCTTCAATCAAATCGCCCGGATGGTCGGTAATCGTCAAATCAACTTTGATCTCAGGGTAGCGCGCGAGAAAACAAGGCAGTGCCGGAGCGATGTGGCGCGTCCCGAATGAACTCGGCGCGCTCACTTTCAGCGTTCCGCGCGGTTCGTCATGAAGGCTGTTGATGGCCCGCTCAGCGTGTTCGGCTTCTTCCAGGATACGTTTCACATGTTCCGAAAGCGCGATACCAGCTTCCGTTAGACTAAGATGCCGCGTGCTGCGCAGCAGTAAGCGGGTGCTGAGATCCTTCTCAAGCTTGGCAACGGCTTTGCTCACCGCTGAGCGGGAGATATCCATGCGCCGCGCCGCTTCGGCGAAACTGCCCGTTTCCACGACCCGCGCAAAAATGATGAAAAGATTTAAGTCTTGCATCGTATTATTGTATCTAAATGGGAAACAAAATGTTTCGCTTTATTGGACTTATCTTCGAGACATTCAATCTATATGATCTATTCCAAGGTGAGATATTTAACTTTTGTCTTAAGTAAGTAGGGTTTTTGTCCTTGCATTTAAAAGACTATTATATATCGATCCTTATTCTGTCTGTTCTTTGATCATTTCGTGTGAGAGTGATTGGTTGATAAGGGAGTAGTTTTATTGTCAACCTCAAAGAACGTATTATCAACCTGGATATTTAGACGAACCGGTGATGCGTTTTCTGCTGGTTTGTATAAATACCGGCAAATGTCCTAAGAGAGGAGAAAAAATGGAAATTAAAGAGTTATTGAAAGCACCGCAATTGGTTGTAGTTTATGCAATCACCATTCTGTATACGATTACGTTTTACTTGGCTGCGGCGATAGAGCCTTCTACGAAGATACATCATCAAAGGGTTTATCAGGTAGCCAAGCTGGAAACGGGGCATCCTGTTTATCTTGAAGCGATAAGCGATAACAGCTCGGGCTAGCGTGGTATGGATGGTGCCCCCGTGATTGCGGCCGGAAAATCATTGAAATATGCCTGCGGGGGCATCTGATTTTCAAGTAATGGGTTAATAATAATTTACTGATATTTCAGGGAGGAATCGATGAATGAATCGATAATAATGAAAAGATTCGAAATCGTTATTGGATCGGAGTATCTCGACCAGTTGACGGGATTACTGGAAAGATCCGAAGTGCGCGGATATACCGTTTTCAAGAATGTAGGCGGTATCGGATCGCGAGGCATCCGCAATCCCGATGATGTGCTGATAACCGATGAAAACATTGTGATAATTCTCGCTTGCAAAGAAGACAGAGCGCAGAAAGTACTGGATGAACTCCGCACGGCCATGAAAGGTTTCGGCGGTATGTGCTTGGTTTCCAATTGTCATGCCCAAGCGCCCGGCTGAGAAGGATTGATTGCGCCCTGTTTGCAATACCCGATGGATAGTGCCGGTATCGATTGCCATTTCCGGTGGTGCCGGGGCGATAGTGCAGTTGTAATAAAAATTCGTTATCGGATTGACGGAATACTTTAAGAAGAACATCCCTAAGCTGATGCGGAAGCTGCGTTGAGTTCACGCGCCGCTTGAATGCTGTTATACCTTCGGTAATATTTCGTTAATCCGCTTAAATTCCCGATTCTCACGCGCCAGCTCAGTGCCGGGTGCTGTGGCGGATCGCATCAAAATGTCTTGTTTTCTCGTGCCGATTGGATCACACTGAAAAAGAGTTTGGATTTATCAATCCTGCTGTTGGCGGATAAACAAACTCTGAGTGCATCATTTCTGTTGAAAAAGTAGCCCTATTTTTTCTATCCACGGGAGGCACATCATGGCAAAAGATTCTGCATTAATCAGCAAAATTAAATCCGGCATCGTCAGCAATCTTTCCTGGAGAGCCGCGCGCAATACCAATCTCCATATCGAAAACCAAGTGCTTAAAAAAGGCGAAGTTGTTCTGGCGTATAAGCAACGCATCGTCATGGAACGCAATTCCATCATGGTGTTCGCGGACGACGCACCGCAATACAACTGGTCGCATCCGTGCCGCTATTTGTTGCACGATGCGGAGACCGGGGATTTGTACAGTGAAGTGAATGCCCAATTTCCGCCGTATATGACGGCTGAAGTTCCCAAGACTTTTCAGCCGTTTCATACGCCCATCAAGATCGCGGAACCGGAAATCTATTATCCCATTCTGCCGTGGCTGCGCTGTCCGATCCGCTGGGCCAGGGGGCAACGTTATGCGGTGTTGTTCTCGGGCGCTTCAAACAACCGGCATACCAACGATCTGGAATTTCTCTATCGCACGTTGCGCGATATTTACGGCTTTCCCGCCGCGAATATTTTTGTGCTGAATTACGACGGCACGATCAACTATAACGGTAATCCGCATCCGGTGGTGAGCTGGCCGGGAGACAGCAGCGCTTATCGCATGCCGGTCAACGGAAAAGGGACCAAGGCCGATCTCGATGCGGTTTTTACGACGCTCAAGACGAAGCTGAAACCGGACGATGTGCTGCTGATCCATACCAACAATCACGGCGGTCATAACGGCACGCAGTCTTACTTGTGTACTTATAGCGGCGCCGACTACTTGGCATCCGATTTTGCCGATACGCTGGCGACGCTGCCCAAGCACTATTGCATGATGGTGATGATGGAGCAGTGCCATGCCGGCGGTTTTAACGCGCCGATTCTGGCGAAATCAACCGCCACGCACACCAGTGTTTCGTCCGCTTGCCTGGAATTGAACAATTCGATCGGCGGCGCGCAGTTCGATCCGTTTGCCCGTGACTGGATTGCCGCAATGACCGGAAACACGCCATACGGCGGCGCGCTTGCATCCAATCCCGACACGGACGGATCGGGCAAGGTTTCGGCGCGCGAAGCGCACAATTACGCCGATTCGGTGCACGATCCGTATGACACGCCGGTGTTCAGTCAATCCTCGGCGGCCGCCGGTAACTGTTTCCTCGGCCAGCGCTATTGGTACCTGTGGCCGATTTATTGCCGCTTGCTGGTGGAAGTGTTGCAGCCTTACTACCTGCGCAAGCCGATTCCGGAATTTTATGACATCGTGCACAGCAAATTGATGCCGCAATTGAAGGACATTGAGAGCAAGCTGGAAGGCGCCTCGGCGGCGCAAGAAAAGGAATTGCGCGCGGTTCTCGGTGATGTTGTAAAAAAAGTGCTGGGTAGATGACGGAATCCGGCCGGAGCATTTTCGAGCGTGTACGTGCTGTCTTGGGCGACGCAGTACTGGTCAATGCGATTGTCTATGCTAGCCACGAGACGGTTCATGGCGGAACTAAAATTCAACTCGGGGATGCTCTGATCGACGTTCCGTGGGACGCTTGGGTTGTGTTTGCCGATCTTGAGCCGCAAGCCAACTGGGGGCATCGGTGCGCATACTTCATGCTGCAATGCGAAGGTAATGAGTTCTTGCAAAAAGATGCACACATGCCGCCTTTTCTCAAGCCTGGCGGTATGCCGTTCCGCTTGCTGTGGAAGGGAAGCGAAGCGCCCGAATGGGCGGTCGCATCGCCGTAACCTCGTGGAATGCCTGAGTGACGCACGTTTGACAGTCAATCGGGCTTCCAGTACATTCGCGCGGAAGGTGAACAATCAGTTACCTGCCCGCAATCGGTTGATGGCCGGTGACATGACTTCTGTGTTCGCGCTGTTTTGTTGCCGGGCCGAAGGCAGCGTTAATTTTTCCGCCGGAAACAAGGATTCTTGACTGCTTATGATGATTAACCTGGCTGTACAACTTCTGGCGACGCAGTTGAATCAGTATTTGCGGCGTAGCTACAATCTCAATGAAGATGTCGTGGTGGTTTCCAATTTGCTGGAAATGGACGGCAGCGTAGCGGCCAATATCAATAACAAATTGGTTGTTTTTCTGGTCAATATCGAGAAAGACAGTGTTCCGTTCCGGCAGGTGAATCTGCACGAAGTCGGCGAGCGGGAAGTGCAGAGCAGCGTGCCGCTCTATTTCAATCTGTACCTGATGATGACGGCCAATTTTACCGGCAACAATTATCCGGAAGCGCTGAAGTTTTTATCCAGCACGATCCATTTCTTCCAGAAAAATCATGTCGTCACGCATCAAACAGCGCCCGAAATGGACGAGCGCATCGAAAAGCTGATTCTGGACATCGAGAATCTGTCGATCCAGGATCTGAGTAACTTATGGGGTTCCTTGGGAGGGAAATATCTGCCTTCCATCCTGTACAAGGTGCGCATGGTGGCCTTCGATACCGAGGATGTCGCTGGCCGTATCCCGGTTGTGGGCGAACCGCAGCCGATGGTGAAATAATGACGGTGAGCGGTTGTTATTGCGCCGGTCCCGGAACAATCATAGGTTGACCGGACTATGGGTGCTTATCGTCTTCTCGCAAGTGTGACTGTCGAGCATGCCTATTTCGCGGAAAAAAACTGCAAAATGCTGGAATTTGTTCTGGCGCAGTCTTGCGCCGCCAAACTGAGGAATGCAGGTTTGCTGGTCAAGTCATCGCAAAGCGGCGTGGCGGTTTATTACGATGAAGAGAAAATCGGCATCTTGCGGTTGCACGCGGAAGATAACCTGACGCTGGCTTTCAAGGTGTTTTCCAAGGACAGCAATTTTTTCCGTTATACCTCTCCGGGAGCGCCGCCCGATGACGCGCTACTTTTTTTCAGCAATCAACAGATAACGCGCGACGCGGCGGGTAAGCAAATATTGCATCCCGATGCAAGCGTCACTGCGGCGGACCGGATGCAGTTGAGCGAGGATCCCCTGTCCGAAATACTGGAGCGCAAGGACTATTTCGTCAAACCGGTGTTTGTTCTGCAACTGTCGATTACTGCCGGTGCGCACGGATTATGTTCGGATAAGCTGGATGCTGAAGCGCGCCGGTTTTATATTCGCTTTGCCACCGGCCAGACGTACTGGAAATACTACATTCTCGGTGATTTATCCAAACGCAATGTGTACATAGCGGACTTGGACAACGCCATTCAGTTTGAAAACCTCGGCAACATCCTGTTGCCTGGGAATCGCCAAGCGGTTCAACTGCGGTCGTCAAGGGCGATTCCGCTGCATGAACAGCCCGATCAGCGCTTGCAGTTGAAGGAATCCACCGGCGCGGGCGATAGAGTACTGGTCAAACGCCTGCCGAATGCCCGTGTGGATCAGGTGCACGGGGAAGTGCTGGGCGGCGCGATGGAAAATGTTTCCGAGATTTATATCAATTAATCGCTGGTGACGCATGGCGCGCAAGCTTGTCCGCGCGTGAACTATACCGCAGACCGCCGTTAGCCGGGCTGTCAGATAATTTGAAGAGCAACAACGAAGATGTCATCTTCACCGGCAAGGCTTGGCTTTATGTCAGGTTGTTGTCACTGTACCGAATGTATCTCCAATCCCCCTGATAACGCAGGTTCATGCCGGTCAGTTTATTCTGACGGTAGTTAAAACCTTGTTGACAACATTAACACTATTGGATAAGAATCATGGCCTTATAGTGCATTTCCGAGATTTTTGATACGTGCTGACCGCCTTCTAAAAATGTGAGATGCTCATGCCTGAGATTCCGCTCTATCAGCAGTTATTCGAGGCGAGTCCGCATCCGTATTTGATCCTGCGCGCGGATTCCGGCTTCACCATCGTTGCGGTCAACAATAAATATCTTGAAGTGACGCATACCGAGCGCGACGCCATTGTGGGCCGGAGCATCTTCGATGTTTTTCCCGATAACCCGGAAGATCAGGCATCCACCAGCGTGCGTGACTTACGGGCTTCGCTCAAACATGCGGTGAGTAAGAAACAAACGGATGTCATGAACGTGCAAAAGTACGATATTCCGTTACGCGACGGCAGCGGCGCATTCGAACTCAAATACTGGAGTCCGGTCAACACGCCGGTATTGGATGCCGAAGGTCGTGTCGCTTATATCTTTCACCATGCAGAGGACGTGACTGAATATGTAGCCAGTCATGACAATCAAACGCAGTTGAGCAAGGTGAAAGCGCATGCGCAGCGCATGGAAGCGGAGATCATGCAGCGCTCGGCTGAAGTCAAACAAGCCAATCGCGCCTTGAAGGCGGCAATGGAAGAGCAGGAGCGGTTGAACCGGCGCTTGACCGAGCTTGATCAACTCAAGTCGCAATTTTTTGCCAATATCAGTCATGAACTGCGCACCCCGCTTACACTGATACTCGCGCCGCTGGAAAGCCGCATGCAGCGGCTCATCACAGACAATGCCGCAACGCAGGAACGCCAGGAAACCGAATTGCTGTTGCGTAATGCGCATGTCCTCTACCGGCTGGTCACCGATTTGCTCGATGCAGCTAAACTCGAAGCGGGACGCATGCAAGTTCAATGGGGGCGGTTCGACTTGGCCAGTCTGGTGCGAACCACGGCCAGTTGTTTCGAGTTGCTGGCGCAGGAGCGCGCCATCGCGTTGCAAGTGATTACCCCGGAAGCCTGCGTGATCGAAAGCGATCACGAGAAGTTGCAGCGCATCTTGCTCAATTTGCTGTCGAATGCGTTCAAGTTTGTTCAGGATAAAGGCTGTATCGCGCTTCGGCTTAGCGCAACCGGAAATTACGTGCAAATCGAAGTGCAGGATAATGGCCCCGGCATACCGGAAGACATGCGCGAGCGCGTATTCGAGCGCTTTGTTCAAGTGGAGAACGGCGCATCCCGGCAGTACCGTGGAACCGGGTTGGGATTGACCATCGTCAAGGATTTCGTTTATTTGTTGCACGGCGAGCTCGAGCTCGCGGAACCGCCGGGCGGCGGCGCGCTATTCAGAATCAAACTGCCGGGTTCGGCGCCGGCCGGTACGGTTCTGCGGGATTCACCGGTCCCATTCGACCAGAACTGGACGCGTGAAGTCATCGGCGAATTGCGCATTGACGCGCAAGATTCGTCATCCGCCGTATCCGTTCTGGAGGGTGATAAGCCACTGGTGCTGGTGGTTGAAGACAACGCGGATATGAATCGCTTTCTTGCCGGTACGCTGCAACCCGATTACCGCGTGATCAGCGCCTTCAACGGCCGGCAAGGGTTGGCACAAGCGTTGGCCATGCCGCCCGATTTGATTATTTCCGATGTGATGATGCCGGAGATGGACGGTGAGCAAATGGTGCGGCAAATACGCCAGCACGCGGTAT
>JAFEEV010000360.1 GCA_018240935.1 Pseudomonadota bacterium | reverse complement strand
CGGCAATCGTATCGCCGCGGCGAATACTTTCCTGACGCCAGAAAGTCTGATTATCCTGTGTCTCGGCAATAATTTCCGGAATGGATAAATCCAGCACAACTTCTTCAACCTGAATTTCCTCAAAAACAGGCGAATTAGGTGCGATACCGAATGCCGTGAAGATGCCGAACAGTGGGATGCTGGATAAAGTTACCAGCCAGCGAATTGATTTTTTTGTTAGTTTTGATGATTTTTGAGCTAGAATCCTTTGTTTACTGCTAATAAGCGTATTTAGCATCTATGAAGTACCTCCAGTCATTTGTCTCATTTTTGCAAACAGGCGCGAGTCTAACATGAAAATAGTTTATTTGTACTAGAAAACAACCAATTTTGTACTGAAAAATTATTTCAAACCACAATAAGTTCAATAAAAATCATTAATTTAGCATTATCGTGAAAAAATCAATATTATCTGATCTTGAAATTATAAAACGCGGCAGTCACGAACTATTGGTAGAAACAGAACTGGAAAGTAAGCTTATTTCCGGAAATCCGCTGCGTGTTAAAGCGGGTTTTGATCCGACCGCGCCCGACCTGCACCTGGGTCATACGGTTTTGCTGAACAAGTTACGCCAGTTGCAGGAAATGGGACATCACATCCTATTTCTGATCGGCGATTTCACCGGCATGATCGGCGACCCCAGCGGAAAAAACAGCACCCGTCCGCCGTTGACGCGTGAACAAGTCGCGGAGAATGCCAAATCCTATACCGCGCAGGTTTTCAAAATTCTCAAACCGGATCAAACCGAAGTCGTATTCAATTCCACCTGGATGGACAAACTGGATGCCGCCGGCCTGATCAAACTGGCCGCCACGCATACCGTCGCACGCATGCTGGAGCGCGATGATTTTGACAAGCGCTACCGCAACAACCAGGCGATCGCCATTCATGAGTTTCTTTACCCGCTCATCCAAGGCTACGATTCGGTGGCACTCAAAGCCGACCTGGAACTGGGCGGCACCGATCAGAAGTTCAATCTGTTGATGGGCAGGGAATTGCAAAAGCACTTCGGACAATCGCAGCAATGCATTCTGACGATGCCACTACTGGAAGGGCTGGACGGTGTCAACAAAATGTCCAAGTCGTTGAACAATTATGTCGGCATCACGGAAAGTCCGCAGGACATTTTCGGCAAATTGATGTCGGTATCCGATCAACTGATGTGGCGTTACCTCGAATTGCTGTCTTTCGAGTCGCTGCAAACCATCCGCACATGGCGCGAGGAAGTCGAAGCAGGCCGCAACCCGCGCGATATCAAAGTCAAGCTTGCGCAAGAAATCGTTGCGCGTTTCCACAGCCAGAAAGACGCCGAAGCCGCATTGGCGGATTTTGAGGCGCGCTTCAGACATGGCGCGCTGCCCGATGAAATACCGGAAAAAATCATTCAAACGCCGGCTAACGAAATCGCACTAGTGCAGTTATTGAAACAAACCGGATTGACCGCCAGCACCAGCGAAGCGTTGCGCATGATCGAGCAAGGCGCGGTCAAATTGGACGGCGAAAAAGTGGAAAACAAATCAACCCAAATCAAGCGCGGTGAAACCGTCATCATTCAGGTCGGCAAACGGAAATTTGCCAAAGCAACCATCCAATAGCCCGGCGGCTGCAAATAATTTGCAGACCGAAAAAGAATCCGTTATACTGCGCGGCCTAAAGCTGGCAGGGTTCATTATTTTATGAATCCAGCCAGCTATCTGGTCTCATCGTTCCTGGCCTCTCCTTAATTTTTCAAGTTTTTCCGGAAAATGTGCAACAACTTTGGTTAGCGGCGATGCTTTATTAATGCGCTTGCAAGGTTATGCACCATCACCGTTTTGGCAATGTTTTCTTGCCCGCGCGTTCTATTTCACTTTTTTAGGAATTCAACGTGTCTTTTGAAGATTTAAATCTACACCCCTCTATTATCAAAGCAATCACCGAAGCGGGATATACCGCCCCGACCCCGATTCAGCAACAAGCGATTCCCGAATTAATCGCCGGTCACGATGTGATGGCCAGCGCACAAACCGGAACCGGTAAAACGGCCGCTTTCATGCTGCCAGCATTGCATGTGCTGGCAACACCGTCGCAAATCCGCAGCCGCGGGCCGCGCATTCTGGTGCTGACACCGACTCGCGAACTGGCATTGCAAGTTTCCGATGCCGCTAAAAAATATGGCAAATATCTGCCGCGTATCAATGTCGTCAGCATTCTGGGCGGCATGCCGTATCCGCTGCAAAACAAACTGTTGTCGCAACCGGTCGACATTCTGGTCGCCACACCGGGACGGCTGATCGATCACATTCAACGCGGCCGTATCGATTTCAAACGTTTGCAAATGCTCGTGCTCGACGAAGCCGACCGCATGCTGGACATGGGCTTCATCGATGATGTCGAAACCATTGCAGCGGCGACACCGGCCACGCGCCAAACCTTGCTGTTCTCCGCCACATTGGATAACGCCATCGACAAAGTCGCCGCAAAACTGCTGAAAACACCGCAGCGCATTCAAGTGGCAACACAAAAAGCCAAGCTCGACAACATCGAACAACGGCTGCACTACGCCGACGACATGTCGCACAAAAACCGTCTGCTCGATCATGTGTTGCGCGATGAAAAAGTCAAACAAGCCATCGTTTTCACAGCAACCAAGCGGGATGCGGATACCCTGGCCGATAACTTG
>JAFEEV010000035.1 GCA_018240935.1 Pseudomonadota bacterium | reverse complement strand
TCTCCGTCAGCATATAGGGACCGGTACCCACAGGGTACCAATCCAGTGTAATATTTTTTTGTATTAATCTCCGCTGCGAATAGAAGCGATCAGCTTCCCAAGGAATCGGCGCAAAAAAAGGCATCGCCAGCCAATAAACAAATTGCGGGTATTTACCTATCACGGTTATGCGATAAGTATAACGATCAACCGCTTGCACGCCTTCCAGCGGATAATTCCTTAAATCCAGAAAATCTTTTTCTGCTGGTTGATTTTGCTCAGCCTGCTTGAGTACCTCGGCATACTCCCGGAGTCCGGCAATATAATCCGCCATGAGTCCATAAATCGGCGAATGCAATTTTGGATGCGCCAGACGCTTGATCTGATAAACATAATCATCCGCCACCAATTCTCTTGTTCCAGTTTGAGGAAAATCGGAAAGCTTGTGAATGGATGTCAATTCCTGCTGATTCAGTTCATGAAACAATCCATTACCTTGTACATCGACAGCAAAGGCCGGATGCGGCTGAAAAAGAATACCCGGTCGAATTGAAATTTCATAAGAACTATAGGCAATATCGCCCGCGCGCGCGTCATCCGGCAGCTGATTGCCTTGCGCATCAAAGTACCTTACCGTGGGCATTTCCTTGGCAGTAGCCGGAATTAATACATAAGGCCGCTTCAAATAATGATACTGCAACGGAGGCTCATAAATCTGCGCAGTAAACTGAATTTCATTGGAACTGTACGATTGTACCGGATCCAAATGTTTCGGGCGTTCCGTGAATACAGTATAAAGAGCATTTCTGGCCGCATCTTCAGGGGAATAAGGATTGTTCCAATTATGTCCGTCGCATGCGGATAGCAATAGAAGAACCAGCAGTACTCCCAATAAAGCAATCCGGGTATTCAATGCAGATTTCATTTACTGTTACCCATGCGTGTCTCAAAAAATGTCCATCCGCGCATATCTTTCCTTACTCAACCCCACCTGACACCGCCCTTCAGCTATAATTCGCCCATTCGCACAATTTTACAAGGAAAATGTATGGGATTTCTGGCAAATAAACGCGTCCTCATCACCGGATTGCTCAGTAACCGATCCATCGCTTACGGTATCGCAAAAGCCATGAAACGTGAAGGCGCTTCATTGGCCTTTACCTATCAAGGTGAAGAAGTTCGCAGCCGGGTGGAAAAATTGGCTGCTGAATTTGATAGTAATCTGTTATTTCCTTGCGATGTTTCCAGCGACGCCGAAATCGCACTGTGTTTTGAGAATCTGCAGAAACATTGGGACGGCTTGGATTGCATTATTCATTCCATCGCTTTTGCGCCGCGCGAAGCATTAACCGGCGACTACTTGGAAAGCGTTAACCGGGAAGCTTTCCGTATTGCACATGACATTAGTACTTATAGTTTTTCCGCGCTTGCCAAAGCAGCATTGCCTTTAATGCAGAATCGCAACGGCTCACTGTTAACATTGAGTTATCTAGGTGCAGTCCGGGTTATGCCTAACTACAACGTGATGGGCCTGGCCAAAGCCAGCCTTGAAGCGAATGTGCGCTTCATGGCCTCCAGCTTGGGTCCAAAAGGAATTCGCGTTAACGCCATTTCCGCCGGGCCAATTAAAACTCTTGCTGCTGCCGGTATCGGAAATTTTGGGAAATTGCTGGGTTACACCGAGAAAGTTTCACCGTTACGCCGCAATGTAACCACCGATGAAGTTGGTAATGTTGCGGCTTTCTTGTGCAGCGATCTGGCTAGCGGCATTACCGGTGAAATAACGTACGTGGATGCAGGCTTTAATACCGTCGCGTTCAATCTTCATGATTGATGAGACTGCAAATATTTTCCACGCAAGCGAGTTCAATTAAACCACTAAAAACTATCCTGTTTCACTTTTACATCGTAGCGCTGCCGAATCGCGGTTAAGTAGGCAGACATCTCTTCTTGCGTAATCATTTGCTGAAGCTGCTTGGAAAAACCATCCAGCTTGGCATTATCTGCAGATTCCGGCTCTACGACACGATTGATTCTGATCAGATTAAAACCGCCCTTGGAATTGGCCACTCCCGCGTAAACCGGCAGAGCACCTAAATCTGTATTAAAAACCGCACGTAAGGTTTCAGGATCCAAGTCTTGTGGCTGCATATATGAAATCTGTTTTGCGTCACTCCAAGCAACATCACTTACATCTTCTCCCGCTTGTAAGCGCGCAAGCTTTGCCTGTCCTTCTTCAATCGCCTTCGCCTCAGCCATCTGTTTCTTGAGTTTATCTACGATTTGCTCTTTAACAACTTCCAGAGATTGCGTAGTTGCAGGTCTATATTCAAGAACGCGAGCAGACACCAGCGTATCGGGTTTCACTTCAATAGCTTCGGTATTACGATGATTTGTAACGGAATCTTCAGAGAAAATTGCCGATAATAGCTTGTCGTTACTTAGAATTTCCGGATCAGTTGAGCTTCTTGTAATCCAATCACTTGTTTGCACAGGCAATTCAAACTTTCTTGCAGCAGCTTGCAAACTATCGCCTTGCTCATACACGACGTTGCTGAAATCCTCAGCTAGCTCTCCAAAAATACTGCTCACCATTTCCAGTTTGAGTTTATTCTCAATCTGCTCCCGCACAGCATCCAAGTTAGGGTGCTTTTCCTCTTTAATAGCAGTCAGTTTAATGATATGAAGACCAAAATCCGTTTCTACAATGTCACTGATTTCATCCAACTGCATTGAAAAAATTTTGTCTTCGAAAGCCTTAACCATTACCCCGCGGCCGAAGAATCCAAGATCTCCACCGCGCATTGCCGATCCAGGATCGTCTGAGTTTTGCTTGGCGATTTCCGCAAATTGCTCTGGATTCTGCTTTACTTGTTCCAGCAAGTCTTCAGCCTTTTTTCTTGCAGCTAGTTTTTCGTCATCAGTTGCATCAGCCGCAATGCTGATCAGAATGTGGCTAGCCTTACGCTCTTCCGGTTGACCGAATTCTGCTTGATGTTCGGAAAAATAAGTAGTAACAGCTTCATCACTGACTGTTTCATTTTTGGCTACCGCATCGGGCGACAAGACTAGATACTCAATCCGTGCACGTTCCGGCAAATCGAAATCAGCTTTATGTTTCTCATAATAAGCAACAATGTCTTTTTCTTCCGGTGTTACTTGCGTCAAAAACTGCTCGGGCGCAATCTGTGATTGATTGATTTCGCGTTTGACTTCACTCAAATAGTGCACTCTTTCGGCCACTACCTTGGGCGCGAATGCATAATCACTATAACCATCCAGCAATAGCTGGAGTAAAAGCTCCTGACGAATGCGCGACTCGAATATTGCCGGGGTTAAGCCTTGAGCACGCAACAACTGCTCATACTGTTGTTTGGAAAACTTGCTGTCTTTTTGAAAAGCCGGAACTTCCCGGATGGTTTTAACGATTTGCGAATCCAACACAGTAAAGCCGTTGCCAATTGCTTCCCGGTACAGCAATCGCTGCTGAATGAGTCTCTCAAGTACCGAGTTTTTTACTTCAAAAGTATCGAGCATTGCACTATCGAAATTTGCCCCCAGCATGGAACGCATTCTTTCATGGTGATCGCGTAATGCTTGCTCATATTCGCGCCGCGGTATCTCTTCACCATCCACGATCGCAACATAGCCCTCACCTCCCATATTCCGATACGACTCGACACCCCAGAACAAAAAAGGCAATATTAACAAGCCCATAAAGACTTGAACAATACGTTTTTTACGGTTGACAAAATCAAACACAATAGAACCTGAGAAACTAGATAGTGAAACAGTAATTAATGAATTGACTACTGCAAGCTGACTTTATTTGGCGGAGTGGACGGGACTCGAACCCGCGACCCCCGGCGTGACAGGCCGGTATTCTAACCAACTGAACTACCACTCCTAGAACTAGCAAAAATTGACTGGTGGGTGCTGACGGGATCGAACCGCCGACATTCGCCTTGTAAGGGCGACGCTCTACCAGCTGAGCTAAGCACCCGGTCAAAAAAGAGCGCTAGTTTACTGCATCTTTGAGCGCTTTACCAGCACTGAATTTAGGAACCTTTGCTGCCTTGATTTTAATGGCAGCGCCTGTACGGGGATTACGGCCTGTACGTGCAGCTCTTGTGCCAACTTTAAATGTCCCAAATCCGACCAACGTTACACTCTCATTTTTCTTAAGCGCCCCTTTTATTGCAGTTAATGCGCCATCCAATGCACTGCCTGCTGAAGCCTTAGAAATTTTAGCCGATTTTGCGATAGCTTCGATAAGTTCGGATTTGTTCATATAATTCCCCTTCTTAGTTAATGGTAATTAAATCACAAGCAAGTACTGCAGCCGTTCTTATATCAAGCTGTTAACGCCCGGTCAAGCACATTAAAGCTCACCCGCAGCACCTTTTATCAAGCGAATCAACCATTTTAGCGAGATTGATCAAATCAATTAAAAATAAAGATGATCAGAAACAAACAATTAACTCCATCACACAGAATCAATCTTAAGTTCATGCAAGGAATCTCGTGCTAATAAATTTCTGATTTTTGTTCACGATTTAACAACACCTCAACCGCTTTCCTGGCGGATACAGCACCATGCAAAATATCGCATACCGCTTGGGTAATTGGCATTTCAATATTCAATCGATGACCTAACTGCAACACTGAATTGGCTGTATGCACACCTTCGGCGACATGTCCTAACGTATTCAAAATATCGCCCAGAGATTTTCCCTCAGCCAGCATCAATCCCACCTGTCTATTCCTGGATAAATCACCTGTACTGGTCAGGATAAGATCGCCCACACCTGCCAAACCCATGAAGGTCTTCATACTCCCCCCCAAACCGAGTCCTAATCGCGTAGTTTCCAACAATCCTCGGGTAATTAGTGCGGCGCGCGCGTTGTGACCGAAACCGATGCCATCAGAAATACCCGCCGCTATCGTAATGACATTCTTTACCGCGCCTCCTGTTTCGACACCGACGACATCCTCGCTGGTATAAATGCGCAGCTTTGCACTATGCAGTTCGATTGCCATTTTACGCGCGAAATCGGCATCCCGCGACGCCAGTGTTAGAGCAGTAGGAAGACCTTGAGCCACTTCTTCGGCAAAACTCGGCCCTGACAACACGCCACTGGACGGCAATAAGCCGGAAAACTCTTCTTCCGCAATTTGATGCGGCAGATAAGTAGTTTCTGATTCGAATCCTTTGCACCCCCAGATGATAGGCACCTTAAACTTACTAGCAGCAATAGCACGCAATGTGTCACGCAGACCGGCAACCGGCACAACAATTAAAGCAAGATCCGCATCCGCTAATACTTCTTCGAGTATAGAAGTAATCTTCAGAGATTCCGGTAATGAATAATCCGGCAGAAAGGCTTGATTCTTACGATGACGATTCATCGCGGCAGCATGCTCGGGATCTTTTGTCCACAGATGAATGCGATGACGTGCCGATAGATTAATTGCTAACGCGGAGCCCCACGCACCCGCGCCCAGCACTGCAATTTTCATGAACCCCAGACCTGATTGACTTTGACATAACCAATTTGACCACCGGAATGCCGGACTTTTACCCAGCCCTTGCTATCGGAATCTAACCATTCCAGAACAATATTCTCTTCGGCCTGAAACACCAATTCCGAGTTTGTATCGGCTGATTTGTGGATACTGGCCAAAGGCACCGTCACAACAACATAACGCTGCGGACTTAGCGCTCTCTTCTCAACCCAGGCCAGACCCCCGCTGCTGTCACGAACTTTCGCCCAACCATCAACATCGACGATAACTTCGACCGGAAGATGGCGATTCGCCACAAATAATTTGTCGGCCCTAAGCGATGGAGCGTCATACATCACAACGGAATTTTCAGCAATCGATAAAAACTCTATGTCGGCGATGACATAACCGCCGGGAAAAAATAGAAAAAAACCGATCAGCGGGATACTTACTTTGCTTTTTAACCAGCACGAATGAATCAGCGAGCTTCTCTTCATGACTGACCTCACCTCCGTATCCGCAGTTTTTGTTAATTCGGCTTTGCTTCCGTTTTTTTCTGCTGA
>JAFEEV010000359.1 GCA_018240935.1 Pseudomonadota bacterium | reverse complement strand
CGCTGCCGGAGCTTGGCTGGTGCGCGGATTGATCCGGGATCGCTGGCAAACTTTGAAGCGGGAACAAGAGATCTTGAGATGGTGCCTGTTCTGGGGCCCGTTGTCTTGCGTGATTTCAGCCAGTGTCGCGCAGTTGACGCTGTTTTTTTTCGGCGCTATCGGTGCAGCCGATATTTCCTGGTCGTGGTGGAATTGGTGGGCGGGCGATACCTTTGGAGTGCTGGTCTTTGCGCCGCTAATGCTGGCTTTTCTTGGCAAGCAACCTTACTGGAAAACGCGCAAGGCGGTCATTTCCCCCATTACGCTGATTCTGGTGATGTTGATCGTAGCGGGATTCGTTAACACGGCGAAACTCGAAAACCGGCAACAGCAAGCCGAGATTCAAAATATCGGGCAGAACATCGCCTTCCAGTTACAAGAACGTTTCAACGCCTACAACGAAACGCTGTCGGCATTGCGGCGTTTAGTCGAACTGAGTCCGGATATGGACTCCCGCCAGTTCGACTACTTTACTCGAGAGATTTTAAAGGAATCTCAAGGTATTTCAGGATTCAGCTACAATTATTTCGTGCGTGACCGGGACCGGCCGCACTTCGAACAAACCCAATCCGCAAATGCCCCCGGCAAACCGTTCCACATAACCGAATTGAATGCGCAAGGCGAACTAACCGTTGCCAGCAAGCGTCCGGAGTATATCGTGGTGACCTATATCACACCGCTTGAAAGCAACCGGAGAGCCGTCGGATACGATATTTACTCCAATCCGATCCGGGCGGAAGCCATTGACCGCGCCCGGCATTCCGGCCAGCCGGCGGCCACGGGTTTGATCAATCTGGTGCAGGATCAACAGAATAAAGCGGGCATATTGGTGTTGCATCCCGCTTACCGTCAGAATTTTGACCGGAACGATCCGGAACATCCGCCGGAATTTACCGGTTTTGTGGTGGGCGCATTGAAAATTCCCGATATGGTCAACTCCGCTGCCGGCAATGTTGCAGCACCGGGCATCGTTTTTCAATTACGCGATTCCTCCGGGCAACCCGGCAATCAATCGTTGTTCAGCTCAGCGCCAGGAATTGCGGCAAATACCGGTCTCGATTGGCGGACGGCACTGACGATGGCGGATCGCAGCTGGGAATTGATCGTTTTTCCGGATACGGATTGGTTGCATGCGCACCGGCCGTGGCAGGCCTGGGCGCTGAGTTTTGCCGGGCTGCTCGTGGCCAGCATGTTGCAGTTGTTGATGCTGGTCACCACAGGCCGGACCCTGCTGATTCAGGAGACCGTCGATGAGCAGACGGCGCAATTGCGCGCCAACAGCGAAGCGCTGCGGCAGGCCAAGGTTGCGGCGGAATCGGCCAATTTGGCCAAGAGCCAGTTTCTGGCGACCATGTCGCATGAAATCCGCACGCCGCTGAACGGCGTTTTAGGCATGGCCTACTTGCTGCAAACGCCGGACATCAAAGACAGCGAGCGAATGGATTATGCCCGGGTGATCATAACTTCCGGAAATAACTTGTTGACCATACTCAACGATATCCTCGATCTGTCCAAAATCGAAGCCGGAAAAATCAAATTGGAGAACCGTGTTTTTGATCCCGGACAACTGATGCTGGAAACGGCGGCGCTGTTTGCCGAGAGCGCGAATGCGAAAGGGCTGGCGCTCGATGTATCGTGGCGCGGCAAAGCGCGCATGCGATACCGCTCCGATCCGGTCAGAATAAGCCAAATGCTGGTTAATCTGGTCAACAATGCGATCAAGTTTACGCCGCAAGGTTTCGTGCGTATCGAAGCGCGCGAGCTCGAAAGCGCAGCCGGTGAAACGCTGCTGGAGTTTGCGGTGACCGACAGCGGCATCGGCATTCCCGCGGACAAGCACGACCGGTTGTTTAAGCCATTTTCCCAGGTGGACGCTTCGACCACCCGGCAATACGGCGGTACCGGTCTTGGGCTTTCCATCGTGCACCATTTGGCCAGATTGCTGGGCGGGTGCACCGGGTTCGAAAGCCAGGAAGGCAAGGGCACGAAAATATGGTTCCGCATCCGCGCTAACCCGGAAAACACCGGCGATGCGCGCGATCTTGCCGCAACTGCTGCAAATACTGGCGATAAAGTGCCGGTTATAAAAATTGCTCCGCAAGATAGGCCGATTTTAGTGGTTGAAGATAATGCGATCAGCCGCAGGGTAATCACCGCTTTATTGGAAAATCAAGGATTGCGCTGCACAGTGGCGGGCAACGGGCAAGAAGCGGTGAACGCGGTCATGCAGGACATGCAGCCCGCGCTGGTGCTGATGGATTGTGAAATGCCGGTGATGAACGGTTATCAGGCGACGAAAAAAATTCGCCAATGGGAACGCGAGAACAACAAGGCGCATTTACCCATCGTTGCCTTGACGGCCAATGCATTCGAGGAAAATCGCCAGCGCTGCTTGGCGGCGGGGATGGACGACTTTCTGGCCAAACCCGTCAATATGGATCTGTTGGTGGCGATGCTGAATAAATGGACCGATCAGTCCAATACTCCAAGCCGCTAGGGAAGCTCTGAAAAAGGGAAGCGAGCGCCGGTGAGGCAAGGCGAAATCAGATGAAAAAGCGCAGTTTACGAGATGTAAATGAGCATTTTGAGTCTGATTTCAACACAGCATGACCGAGTGCAGTAGTTTTTCAGAACTTCCCTAGGAAATTTTTCAACCTGCTACCAGTAACGGAAATTGCCTGTGTCCAAATGGATGAAGTTGGAGGAAGGGTAATAGCCGACACCGCCCATTTGCAGCGACATGGCGGCCGCGCGGATATCGGAAAGTTTGCGGCCCGGCAGGCGGATGTCGATGGCTTTGCCGTGCGTGTGCATGCTGTTCTTGGCGACGCCGCCGCTTTGTTGAGCCAGCTTGGCATTGGTGGCGGGCGAACGGTACGCGGAGATGACGTGGAATTCTTGTTTGGTGCCTAATTTGTGTTGCAGCAGGTAGAGCAGGTCAAATAGCTGGGGGTCGATGGGACGGCGGTCGCCGGTGCGGTGGTCGCGCAGCACATAATTGATGGCGCGCATGCTTTCCGGAATATAACGGCCGTTGGCCCAGAACACGGCTTGGGTGCGTTCGCCGGTGTGTAAATTCAAAAAACTCAGTTTTTTCTCGAACGGTCTTCTGATCGCCGCGTGCGCGGTGGATGCGCCCATCGGTAATGCCAGCACGGCGCAAGCGCCTAATCCGGCGCGTAAAAAACGGCGGCGGCTTAATTCCGGCGCTTGTTCTGATTCTGATAAGTTTGTTTGATTGAATAAACTTCGTATCATCGGCTGTTTTCTCCCTGAAAATCTTGCGAATGTGTGCGAATAATCAATTATTACCAGCGAGCATAACGCAAAGTGCTTGAATCCCTGTCATAAATATCGGGATAAAAATGTACCAATTTGCCTGGCTCATCAATCCAGGCCGTAATATACACTAAGTAAATCGGCAGCGGTTTGGGTAAATGCTTGGTAATGGTTTTGCCGCTGTCCAAATCCTCGCTGAATTTTTCCGGCAAACTCTCCTGATTCAACGCGAAAGCGGCCAATTCGAACGGCTTTTCCAGCCGGATGCAACCGGAACTGAACGTGCGGATATCGCGCTGGAAGAGCGATTTGGATGGCGTGTCGTGCAAATAGATGTTGAACGGATTGGCAAACATGAATTTGATCCGGCCCAGCGCGTTGTGCTTGCCGGGGTCCTGGCGCAGAAAATACGGAAATCCCCTTTTCAAGTTGCGCCAATCGATGGTGTCCGGGTCGATGGGTTCGGCGTTGCGGTTGTTGCCGGGATAAATCTTGAAGCCGCCGTGCGTGAAGAACGCCGGGTCGCTTTGCTGCTTCGGCAATAAATCCTTGGTGGCGATACTGACCGGCACGTTCCAATAGGGATTCAGCACCATATGCGACAGCGCGCCGTTGAAGCTCGGCGTGCTGCGGTAGTCGCGTCCGACGATGATGCGCATGGTCAGAACCGGCTCATCGTGTTCAACCGCGCTGAGATGAAAACCGGCGGTGTTGACCAGCAAGTAACGCTGGCCCATATTGCGCGGCAGCCAGCGCAGACGCTCCATGTTGATACGCAACTGGCGTATTTTCCAGTCCAGCGGGATATTCAGCGCGCGGATGGTGTTTTTTCCGATCACGCCGTCGCTGTTCAAGCCATGCTGCGCTTGAAATGCTTTGATGGCGGCAACCAGCTTGTTGTCGTAGCGTTCGCTGGTAGTGTCCGTAATGTGAAATCCGGCGGTATCGTCGGCTTCATGCGCTTGCACAATGCGCTGGCGGATCAACGGAATGTTCGGGTGCGTGTCGCCCGGCCGTATCGAGGATGAAGCGGGAATATGAATCCACTCGGTATGATTAGCGGCGAGCTGGCGGTAGTGCGCCAAGGTCTGCTTGAGCAGCTGGTACGCGGGATTTTTCGGCGGCAAATCGTCAAGCGCTTGCTGCAGGCGGTCTTGCTTGATTGCTTGCTGCAAAAATGCGACTGCGTCGAACGCCGGCTGCGCAATGTGCCATTCCTTATCAGCCGATGCCGCGGTCAGCCGCCCGCGGGACAGATCGCGCGCCAGCATCAATACCGCATGGGTGGTGCGCACTTCCAATTCGCTGGCGGCGGCTAACGATTCATCGGCTTGCTGCTGCAATTGCCGGATCGGTTGCAGTTGATAATCACGGCTGTCCAATCCTTCGCTCCCGGCGCTGGCGATCAGAGCTAACGCTGTGCTAAGCAAAGGCGAATGCGGATTGTTCGTCACCCACACCGGCTGATAACGGCGCGCGTTATAAAAGCGCTGCAAATCATCCAGTGCGTTTTTGCTCAAACCAAGCGCAGCGGATTTTGCCAGTTGCTGCTCGATGTTACGCGCATCGGCAATCAGTGCGTGCGCAACCGGTGTATTGAGCAGAAAAAACAGGGAACAGAAGAATTGCAGAAACGGCGAAGAAAATTTAAGTCGAAAACGCGGCACGCGGCTAATTCCTTGGCAAAGACGAATGGTAATCGTAAAGTTGCCGGGATTTTATCATTAATGCCGTGCTTTCATGCAGCGGTTGAACGGCGCAATGACCGTTCATTTCCGGGCTTATGCGTCCAGTGTCATTTGACGGAACCGGCGGCTTTCCGTATATTCTGGCGGCGCAACGCAATCGCAATCATCGACTAACCAGCTGAAAAGGCACTATAAATCCAGGTCTGAACCATGACAGCACAACAACACGTAGAGCATTTACTCGACTTCATCGACAACAGCCCGAGCCCGTGGCACGCGGTGGCTTCGGTCGAAGCGGCGATCAAGACATTTCAGTTCGCGCGCCTGGACGAAACCGCCAAATGGCAGTTGCAAGCAGGCGGGCGCTATTACGTGGTGCGCGACGATTCGTCGATCGTGCTGTTTGTGGTGGGGCGTAAAGCGCCTGCCGAATCGGGCTTCAAAATTGTCGGCGCGCATACCGACTCCCCGGGTTTTCGCATCCGGCCGAACGGCGCGACGGTGAGCGACGGCCTGGCGCGGCTGGGGGTCGAGATATACGGCGGGCCGATTCTGGCGACGTTTACCGACCGCGATTTAAGCTTGGCCGGGCGCATCAGTTTTCTCGGCGACGGCAAACAATTGGCGCACAAACCGGTGCGCTTCGATCAGCCGCTGCTGCGCCTGCCCAATCTGGCGATACACATGAACCGCGGCGTCAACGAAGACGGTTTGAAGTTGCACAAACAAAACGAATTGCCGCTGCTGTTCGCGCAGTTGACCGCCGGGCAGTTGCCGAAACCGTATTTCCTCGAATT
>JAFEEV010000358.1 GCA_018240935.1 Pseudomonadota bacterium | reverse complement strand
ATAGCGGCTGCCGATTGAGACATCATAATTGCCGTGCAAGACCGGGGTAATGATTGCTGGCAAGTGTTCCGGCGCGTGACTCAAATCAGCGTCCATAACGACGATAACGTCGCTCCGCGCTGTTGCCGCACCGGTCAGGATTGAAGCGGTGAGGTCCGGTTTTTCGCGCCGTTCGATCAGATGGATGTTAGCCCGGCTCTTCCAGGCGCGTACTTTATCCGGTGTGCCATCTGTCGAGCCGTCGTCAACGAAAATAATTTCAAAACTATCCGCACCGAAGTCAACGGCAAGTAAACGAGTTAACAGTGAATCAATATTTCCGGCTTCATTCAATGTGGGAACTACAATGGAAAATTGGGTCATGTAGTTGCACGCATCAATGGTAAGAAGGGGTGGTTTGCGGCATGATTTTATTTTTGCTGCTTCTGGTATTTATTAACCGCTTTATTATGATCTGTCAGATTCGTGGAAAACTGCGATTCCCCATTCCCTTTTGCTACAAAATACAGCGCATCCGTTTCAGCCGGATTCAACGCCGCGCGAATGGATGCCAAACTGGGCAAGGCGATCGGGGTGGGCGGTAAACCTGCGCGAGTATAAGTGTTGTATTCCTGATCGGCAAGCAAATCCTGCTTGCGCAGATTGCCGTCAAACTGTTCGCCCATGCCGTAAATGATAGTGGGATCCGTTTGCAGACGCATTCCTTTGCGCAGCCGGTTGATGAATACGCCGGCTATTTCAGCGCGGTCGCTTTCCACGCCGGTTTCTTTCTCGATGATCGAAGCCAGAATCAGCGCTTCATAAGGCGAAGCCAGCGGTAAAGATTCCGCGCGTGATTCCCAGCTCGCTTGCAGATGATTATGCAGGGTGCGATAGGCGCGCTGTAAGATTTCGATGTCGCTGCTGTCCCTGACAAAAAAATACGTATCGGGAAAGAATAGTCCTTCGGCAGCGGTTTCCGTTGCACCGATTAAGTGCAGAATCTCTTGATCGCTCAATCCGGCGGTTTGATTTTGCAGAGCCGGATGTTCAGCAAGCACTTTCCGCAGTTGCGCAAAGGTCGAACCTTCCACGATCCTGATTTCGTTCTGCTTGGCATCCCCTTTGGTCAGATAGTTCAGCAGCGCGATCTGGGTGATGTTTTCGGTCAGCAGATAATCGCCGGCCTTGATGACGGATCCCTGATCCAGATAACGCGCCAGTATGATCAAGGACCATTTGCTGTGAATCACACCGGCATCGGCCAGTTGTTGCGCGACTTGCTTCAGGTTGCTGCCATTCCGGATGGAGAATTCATACGGCTTGACTGGCAATGTGATACTGGAATGAACATGAAGATAGAACCATCCGATGATCAGGATGGTTGAGAAAAAAGCATAAAACAAGAGGCGTTTCAGCGTGTGCATGCGCCACCGGCGAGGGGTTATACGCTACGGAAAACGAGCGTTCCGTTAGTTCCTCCAAACCCGAAGGAGTTGGACAGCGCAACTTTAATGTGCATGTCTCTTGCGGTATTGGGAATGAAATCCAGATCGCATTGCGGATCTTGATCGACGAGATTGATGGTCGGCGGCGCAATGCGATGATGAATTGCGAGTACGGAAAAAACCGCTTCGACACCGCCCGCAGCACCCAGCAAGTGGCCGGTCATCGATTTGGTCGAACTGACTGCAAGTTTACTTGCATGATCGCCGAAGCATCGTTTTACCGCAATGGTTTCGGCAATATCACCCAATGGAGTGGAAGTGCCGTGCGCATTGACATAATCAACTTCCGTTGCGTTGATGCCGGCATTTTTAAGAGCATTGCTCATACAGCGCGCAGCGCCTTCACCATCATCGCACGGCGCGGTCATATGAAAAGCATCGGCGCTCATGCCGAAACCGGCCAATTCGGCATAAATTTTTGCGCCACGGCGTTTGGCATGCTCCAGCTCTTCCAGTACCAAAACACCAGCGCCTTCGCCCAGGACAAAGCCATCCCGGCCTACATCCCAGGGGCGGCTGGCAGACTCCGGATTGCCGTTGTTCACGGATAAAGCTTTAGCAGCGGCAAATCCGCCGATAGCAAGCGGCGTTACGCAGGATTCCGCGCCGCCGCACACCATGACATCGGCGTCACCATACTCGATCATGCGGGCTGAGTGGCCAATGCTATGCGTGGCTGTGGTGCAAGCTGTCACAATCGCGATGTTGGGGCCTTTGTAACCGTACATGATGGACAAATTACCCGCGATCATGTTGATGATCGTGCTCGGGATGAAGAACGGGGATATTTTGCGCGGCCCGCCCGCGTGGTACGCGGTGTCCGTGTTTTCGATCATCGGCAAACCGCCGATGCCGGAGCCTATGTTGACACCGATTTTTTCCGCATCGAGATGGGAGATATCATCGATACCGGCGTCCTTGACGGCTTGAATCGCCGCAGCCATGCCGTAATGGATGAAAATATCCATGCGGCGCGCTTCTTTTGCTGATAGATATTGCTGAATATCGAAATCTTTTACTTCACCCGCGATTTGTGAAGCAAAATTCGATGCATCAAAACGGGTTATCCGGGTGACACCGGATTTTCCTGCGACGATGCTCTCCCATGCGCTGGATACCGTGCTGCCGACAGGCGATACAATACCCAACCCGGTAACGACTACCTTGCGTTTTGACAAAATGACTCCGATTACTTGTTCTTGAAAAACAAACTATTAACCGGCACTGGTATGGGCAGTGACGTAATCAATCGCTTCCTGAACGGTATTTATTTTTTCAGCTTGCTCATCGGGGATTTCACATTCGAATTCTTCTTCCAATGCCATGACCAATTCAACGGTATCGAGCGAGTCGGCTCCCAGATCGTTGACGAAAGATGATTCGTTCTTGACTTCCGCTTCATTAACACCAAGTTGTTCAGCTACAATTTTTTTAATACGCTGCTCAATATTTTCCATCTAGGTATTTCCTTTTCAGGTAAGAAAAATGCGTGCCATTCTAACAAATTTTGAATGCCAGCAAAACCAAAACATAACTGCTTGTTAAAGTGTATATTAAATAAACGCCATGCGATGATTAACTTCTGCAATTCAATTCAATTCAATTGCACTAATCCATATACATTCCGCCATTCACGTGCAGCGTTGTGCCGGTGATATAACCGGCTACGGAAGATGCCAGAAACGCGACCGCCGAGGCGACTTCTTCCGGACGTCCCAGTCTTCCTAAGGGAACATGCTGAATCAAGTTTTGTTGAAATTCATCGGCCAATGCCCGGGTCATGTCGGTGTCAATAAAGCCGGGCGCAATGCAGTTAACGGTTATATTGCGGCTGCCCACTTCACGGGCTAATGATTTACTAAAACCGAACATGCCGGCTTTGGCAGCGGCATAATTGGCTTGTCCAAGGTTACCCATGGCGCCAACCACGGAGGAAATATTGATGATGCGGCCGTAACGGGCTTTCATCATGGCCCGGAGGACTGCGCGGCTCAACCGGAATACTGATTTTAAGTCGGTTTCCAGGATATCGTCCCATTCTTCGTCTTTCATGCGAACCAATAAGTTATCGCGCGTAATCCCGGCGTTATTGATCAATATTTCCACCTCGCCGAATTTTTCCCGTATGGTTTGTATGGTGCGATTGATTTGTTCGGCGTCGTTTACGTTTAGAGCGATACCCATCCCTTTGATGCCAGCCTTTTCCAGATATTGATTAATCGCGCTGGCGCCGTTCTCGGTGGTTGCTGTTCCGATGACAACAGCGCCCGCTTGACCCAGCTTGAGTGCGATGGCTTGCCCGATGCCCCGGCTGGCGCCGGTTACTAACGCTATTCTATTTTCCAAAATCATACCTCCATAAAGTGAGCCATGATCGTATGCTGCGAGTATTCATTGCAATGCTATATCCTAAAATTATTAATGGCTTGCCGTGTGGCCTCACTATCGGCCAGCGACAATTGTTGCAGATTTTGATCGATGCGTTTGTTCAGTCCGGCCAATACTTTTCCGGGTCCGCATTCGACGACATGCGTGATACCGGAAGCGGCGAACGCTTTGACGGTATCCACCCAACGCACCGGGCCGGTCAGCTGGCGTACGAGAATTTCTTTGATATCCGCTGCATCGCTATGCATTTTCACATCGGCATTATGCACAACCGGAATTTTGGGTGATTGCAGCGCAACGTGCTGCAGTTGTTGTTTTATCTTGTCAGCCGCCGGTTGCATCAAAGAGCAATGTGACGGAATGCTCATCGGTAACATAATGGCCCGTTTCGCCCCTTGCGCCTTGGCCATTTCGATTCCGCGCAAAATGGCATTCTTATGTCCGGCGATGACGATCTGTCCGGGAGAATTGTAATTGGCCGGTTCGAGCGATTCGGCATTATTCTGATTGGTAATGTCGCGGCAGATCGTTGCCACGATTTCATCATCCAATCCCAGAATCGCCGCCATCCCGCCGATACCTTCCGGAACCGCTTGTTGCATGGCTTGCGCGCGAAAACGCACCAAAGCCAGAGCATCGGCAAAATTTAACGCTTCGGCTGCGACCAGCGCGGTATATTCGCCCAAGCTGTGTCCGGCCATTAATGCCGGTTTCTCACCGCCAAGATCAGTCCAGGCGCGATACACCGCTATGCCTGCGGTCAGCATCAGCGGTTGCGTATTGATGGTGAGATTGAGATCATCCGCAGGCCCATTATGGGCCATGGCCCAGAGATCCTGCTTCAGAATATCCGACGCTTCTTGAAAGGTTTGTTGAATAACGGGTAAATCGGCGTATCCATTCATCATGCCGACCGATTGTGACCCTTGACCGGGAAATACAAATGCGAATTTCATAAATTACCAGCGCAGTAAGACTGCTCCCCATGTAAAACCGCCACCGACACCCTCCAATAAAATCAATTGATCGCGCTGAATGCGTCCATCGCGCACGGCGATGTCCAATGCGAGCGGAATCGAAGCGGCGGAGGTGTTGCCATGCTTGTCCACGGCCACGACCACTTTGTCCATCGGCAATCCAAGTTTCTTGGCGGTCGATTGGATAATCCGGATATTGGCCTGATGCGGAATCAGCCAGTCGATATCGGTGGATTGCAGATTATTCTTTGCGACCGCTTCCTGCACGACTTCTTCCAGGACTTTGACGGCAAATTTGAAAACGGCATTGCCTTCCATATTGATGTACGGCGTGCCTTGCACCTTGCCGCCGCTGATGCATCCCGGCGCGGAGAGAATATTGCTGTGGCTGCCGCTGGCGTGCAGATGGGTCGATAAAATGCCGGGCTGATCGCTTTGCGAAAGCACCACGGCGCCCGCGCCGTCGCCGAACAGAACACAGGTGCTGCGATCGTTCCAGTCGAGTATTTTGGAATAAATTTCGCTACCCACGACCAGCGCATTGCGGCACTTGCCGGAACTGACGAACATGTCAGCGGTGGCGAGCGCATAAACAAAGCCGCTGCAGACCGCTTGCACATCAAAGGCCGGACAATTCTCGATACCCAGTTTGTTTTGCAGAATGCATGCCGTACTCGGAAAAATCATGTCCGGCGTGGTGGTGGCAACGATGATCAGGTCGATGTCCTGATTGGTCACGCCAGCCGCTTGCATGGCATTCTGGCATGCGTGCAACGCCAGGTCGCTGGCTACTTGATCTTCCCGGGCGATATGCCGTTGCGTGATGCCGGTGCGCGTGCGGATCCATTCATCACTGGTATCCACCATGCGTTCCATGTCTGCGTTGGTGAGAATCTTTTCCGGTAAATAGCTACCTGTTCCAGTGATCCTTGAATACATTATCGTGTTGTTTCTTTAGAAGAAGTTTGAGCATGACGGGAAAACTCGGCTACCCGCTCGCTAATACGCCGCAACATTCCGCCGCGTACCTCATCTGCGGCGCGTTTGATGGCGAAACCGAATGCATATTTGTCGGCGGAGCCGTGGCTTTTGATCACAATGCCGCGTAATCCCAGAAAACTTGCGCCATTATAACGCCGATGGTCGACCCGGCGCTTGAAAGAATTAATGACTGGCATGGCAATCACGCCGGCCATTTTGGTCAATAGATTGCGCTTGAATTCTTCGCGCAGGTAAGTGGCCAGCATTTGCGCCAAGCCTTCCGAGGTTTTGAGCGTGACGTTGCCGACGAAGCCGTCGCATACCACAACATCCGTAGTCCCTTTGTAAATATCGTTGCCTTCCACGTTGCCATAAAAATTAAGCCCGCTATTGCGCAACAACTCGGCTGCCTGCTTGACAATATCATTGCCTTTGATTTCCTCTTCGCCGACATTGAGCAATCCGACGCTGGGAGATGCTTTGTTCTCCACGGAAGATACTAAGGATGCACCCATGATGCCGAATTGGAACAAGTGCTCCGCCGTGCAATCGACGTTGGCGCCCAAATCCAATACATAGGTATGGCCGGTGCTGGTTGGTAATATCACCGCCAGCGCAGGGCGGTCGACACCAGGGATCGTTTTTAAGACAAAACGGGAAGTGGCCAGTAGTGCGCCAGTGTTTCCGGCGCTGATACAAGCTTGCGCCTCGCCGGTTTTGACGAGATTAATGGAAACCCGCATGGACGAGTCTTTCTTGCCGCGTAAGGCGGCTGCCGGTGATTCATCCATACCGACGACTTCACTGGCCGGATGCAGCCGGATTCTCGGACCAAATGCAGATTTTGCCGCGCGTAACTCAGCTTCGATGGCATCAGGAATGCCGACCAGGATGATATTGGCTTCAGGGTCCTGGTGTAAGTATTCGAGCGCGGAAGGAACGGTTACATGAGGGCCGTGATCACCGCCCATGCAATCTATTGCCACCGTGATATCCAATTTCAATGCTCTTGCGGCTGGGAAATACTAGATTTGATATCGATACGATTTGTAGCAATAGAGATAATCTTTAGTCGTTTTTGGTTTGAATCACTTTTTTGCCACGATAATATCCATTCGGACTGATATGGTGGCGTAAATGAACTTCTCCGGTACTGGATTCAACGGCGAGCGGCGGATTGGTCAAAAAATCATGCGAACGATGCATGCCGCGTTTTGATGGTGATTTTTTATTTTGTTGAACTGCCATGTTAATAACTCCTTGAACTCAATTTGTCTTTTTTAATGCCGCCAATGCCGCAAAGGGGTGCGCTGATTGCGTTTTGCCGGTTAAATCGCTTTCTGCCGATTTTAGTTTAAGCGTGCTGCATTCACCCTCTGCATGGCATGACGCTATCGATAAGCTGAGAATGACCTCATCCTCGATTAAATGAGTAACATCCAAGTCAGGCACCGCTAAAATGGCATCGATCGTATCGTCTTCATCAGCGAGATCCAGCTCTTCTTCATTTTTGACTAGAATCAGAAATGTCTGCAAATCAATATGATGCACTAATTTTCCGAGACAGCGCTGGCAATTAAGATGAATTTTTCCTGTTATTTCTATATATAGACCAGGCTTCTCATTCTTGTCGTATCGGCCGCTGATTCGATAGATCAGCTCCCCTTCCTGATCGAAAAGCAGATCGTGCAAGCGGGTAAAGTCGATGAGTGAAATTTTACCATGACGACTGCCTGCATTACGTGCAAAATCCAGGGAATCTATGACTAACCTATCAGACATAAGGCGCGCATGTTATATTTTTTAATCGTAAGTGTCAAAAAATACAGAAGGAAATTTTGAAAATACAGAATAATACCCGGCTGATCGTATTGGGATCCAGCTCGATTTATCGCAAGGAATTGCTGCAGCGGCTGCAAATTCCCTTTGAAACAAGTCATCCCGAAATTAATGAAACGCCGCTGCTCAATGAATCTCCGGCGGAAACGGCTAGGCGTCTGGCTGAAGCAAAAGCCCGCGCCGTGGCTAAAACGCATCCGCAAGCGCTCATAATCGGTTCCGATCAAGTGGCGGCGTTGGGCGATGTTCCGCTTGGCAAGCCATTGAATCATCAGAATGCGGTAAAACAATTGCAACTGGTCCGGGGCAAGGAGGTGGTTTTTCATACGGCTTTATGTTTATACAATAGTGCTATTGACCGGTTACAGGTGCGGGTAATTCCCTATCACGTGAAATTCCGGCCATTGAGCGACCAGCAAATTGAAAACTATCTGCATAAGGAGCAACCGTATCACTGTGCCGGCAGTGCGAAATCGGAAGGGCTTGGCATTGCGCTGATCGAGCGCATGACCGGAGATGATCCGAATGGCTTGATCGGATTGCCGCTGATTGCGCTGATCGACATGCTGGCGGTTGAGGGTGTGGAGATTATTTAAGGTTTTATTTTTTCATGAACTTCCCGATTGCAAATGGGGCCATTATGTGGAATCATTGCGCTGGAATGAAATTTTCATTTTTTGTAGATTGATTCGTTATGCGGAAATATCCGGCTTATGCTGTTATCTTTGTGCTGATTGTCAGCATACTGACGAATGGACTGAGCTTATCGTTCAGAGGTGAAGTATTCGCTCATGAGCTGGATCATATCCGTCAATCGTTGTCCGCCGATCCCGCAACGCATTTGGAGCTGCATCGTAATAACGTTGCTTGGGACGGTGCCGATCTGGATGCGGCAACGCACTTATGCTTGCATTCTGCGGGACAATACCAGCCGTTCTTCTTTAATTCTCTTCCGCTGCTGCCTGATGTGCTGGCGTCAGAAGTCGTCGCGGTATTTGTTTCTTCCTTTATTCCCGAAATAATTCCGGATTTGCCTCTGCGTCCGCCTCGAAACCTGCTGATTGCGTAGATTAAACTGAATCATTGCGTTGTTATGGGTTGCTTGCGGCGATCCCTAATGATGCTGGAAAACAGATCAATTCAAAAATGGTGATCTGTTGCGCGCTTGCGTAGGCCTATGTGGAGGAGTTTTATGAGTTTGAGCGATCAACCGGCGATGCCCGGTAATCGGGCGGCGTCCCGATTACGGCGCGTGCTGCCGGGTTTGATATTTTTGCTGGGTTTCGCGTACCAGCCCCAAGTCAGCGCCGATTCTTTCGGTGCTATGCCGAGCGGTATTCAAGATCAAAGCACGGAAACGTCCGTGCAGGAAACAGGCGATCTCACACTACGTGACGCCATCAATCTGACTTTACTCCGTAATCCCGAACTGGCGTCGTTTGCCAAGGAAATGCGTGCATTGGAAGGCGCAACTTTACAAGCGGGATTATTAAAGAATCCAGAGTTGTCAGTGAATGTTGAAAATCCCGGCAATATACAAAAGTTAAGCGGTGACATCAATTCACAGGACTCGGTATCGCAGGAAGTGGT
>JAFEEV010000357.1 GCA_018240935.1 Pseudomonadota bacterium | reverse complement strand
TGTTACCACACCGACTGATTTTGAATCTTGCATGTATAGTAGATTAGGAAAATCGCGAAGAAACGACCGAATGTCAGGCTAGCCATTATATCGCCAAAAAAACCGCATACACTAGCAGGCTATTGAAAAACTATCTGTGTTGCCGCTGCGGTGTTAAAAACAGGCTCAAAATGCTCATTCATCGTTCAGTCCGGCAGACTCCTAGAGCAATGGCGGCAGCCCCAATTCCTTAAGAAATTCGTTATGTTTTTCCGTCGCACCCTTGATTTGCTGTTCCAGCGCCGTTAATTGCGCCACAAGGGGCAAGCCTAGCCGTACCCCGCCCGGCGCGCAGTTGCGTCTGAACCTGCCCGTCTTCACTGGTGTAGAGAAAATGCTACGTCATGCGCCTCTTTCATCAGTAAAGGAAGGATGACTAGACAAAAAGTCCATCACCCCCGCCAAGTTTTGTTTCACATCTACATCTAAAATGTGGATGACACACAAACCCAAGCCCCTTAGAAATGCATCACGCTGCGCATCATATTCGGCTTTGTCATCATGACTGCTACCATCAACCTCAAGCACCGCTTGTTTTTCGGCACAATAAAAATCAACGATGTAGTTGCCGATGATTTTCTGCCGATCAAAATCCAAGCCTTTGAATTGCCCTTTTTTCAATTGATTCCATAGCAGTACCTCCGGCAAATTGCCTGCACGGCGCAATGCTTTCGCCCTTTCTTTCAATTGGGCGTTGTAGGGCAAAGAAAAATATTCTTTAGTGTGCCGCATCACAAATCTTCATCGCGCCACTATTCCCCTCCGGTGGAGGGGTGTCGCACAGCGGCGGGGTGGTTGCTTTTAGGTAACTTTGTGTCATTTAACCACCCCGTCAGGCTTTGCCTGCCACCCCTCCAACGGAGGGGAATAACTTGCTGTACCAGGCTTTTTTATGAATCTTGGGGGCTTCGAGTTTTTGTATTTGCGATTCTGCGGTTGTCATCGAATACGTGGCAAAACTGTCTGCTTGCGCACACAGCATTAAACCCCTTCATTCAGTTTAGCCAACAAAGCTGCCAGTTTCTCCGGATGATCGGCTTTAAGAATTTTCTGCGTCAGCGGAACGATGTCGGGCAGATGGCTTTTCAGTATCTGGTTTTTCACTGTCAGCAATTGCGCCGGGTACATGGAAAACTGCTGCAAGCCGAAGCCCAGCAGCAGCCGGGTGAATTGTTTTTCGCCCGCCATTTCCCCGCAGATCGATACCGGCACTTTGGCGCGGTTGGCGCTCTGAATGATGTGCGAAACCAGCCACAGAATCGCCGGATGAAGCGGATCGTACAGATGCGCCACAGTATCGTCGATACGGTCGACCGCCAGGGTGTATTGAATCAGATCGTTGGTGCCGATCGACAAAAAATCCAGTTTGCGCATGAACATGTCCAGACTCAGCGCCGCCGCCGGAATTTCGATCATGCCGCCGACCTTGATATGCTCGTTGAAATCGATTTTGTCGTCGCGCAAGGTCTGTTTGGCGTATTCGATATGCACCAGCGTCTGATCGATTTCCGCCGCATTGGACAGCATCGGCACCAGAATGCGCACGTCGCCGTGCTTGGAAGCGCGTAAAATCGCGCGCAACTGCGTGTGAAACATTTTCGGTTCCGCCAGGCTCAGACGAATCGCGCGCAACCCCAATGCGGGATTCGCCGCCACTTGCTCGCTGCCTTTCAGATTTTTGTCCGCGCCCAGGTCGAACGTGCGGATAGTCACCGGCTGTTTGTGCATTTTGACGGCAACCGTGCGGTACGCTTCGAATTGCTCGTCCTCGCCCGGCAAGTCGTCGCGGTTCAGAAACAGGAACTCGCTGCGGAACAGGCCGATGCCGGTCGCGCCGTTTTCTTTCACTTGCACGATGTCTTCCGGCAATTCGATGTTGGCGTGCAAATCGACCAGCGTGCCGTCCAGCGTCATCGCCGCAATGCTTTTGATGCGTTGCAGCTTCTTCTTTTCCAGTTCGAGCTGGCTTTGCCGCAGGCGGTACTCGTCGAGAACGTATTTGTCCGGATTGACGATGATGATGCCTTGCGTGCCGTCGACGATCAGGTAGTCATTCTCGATAATCAGTTGATGCGCGTGATGCAACGCCACGATCGAAGGAATGTTGAGGCTGCGCGCCACAATCGCGGTATGCGACGTCTGGCTGCCCAGGTCAGTCAGGAACGCGGTGAATTGATGCTGCTTATATTGCATCACGTCGGCGGGACTCAAGTCATGCGCCACCAGAATGCTGTCTCCGGTCAGCCGCGATGCCACCGGCAAATAACCGGGATGCCCCAGCATCGCCTTGAGCACGCGTTCAACCACTTGGATAACATCGGCCTTGCGTTCGCGCAAATAGGCATCCTCGATTTCCTCGAACTGCGCCAGCAACACCTGCATTTGCTGCGTCAGCGCCCATTCGGCGTTGCACAACGTCTGCGCAATCATGCTGCGGGTCGCTTCGGACAGCGTCGGATCGTCCAGAATCATCAAATGCAAATCCAGGAATGCGCTGAACTCCGCGCGCGCATGCCCGTCGGCGACGGATCTCTGCAACGCCTCGAACTCTTTGCGCACGACGGCAAAAGCGCTGTCGAGCCGGGCAATTTCCTTGTCCACCTGATGCTTGGGAATCAGGTAATGCATCACCTCCAATGCGGCCGGAGCGGCCAGATGGGCATGGCCGATGGCGATGCCTTCCGATACCCCGATGCCTTGCAGAATAAAGCTCATTCGCCCTCGCCAAAATAATCTTCGACCAGCGCCACCAGCGCCGCCATTGCGTCGATCTCGTCATCGCCGTTGGTTTCGAGTTGGATGCGCGAACCTTTGTTGGCCGCCAGCGTCATCACGCCCATGATGCTTTTCGCATTCACGCGGCGGTTATTGCGCGTCGCCCAGACTTCGCACTTAAATTGACTGGCCAGCTTGGTCAGCTTGGCCGATGCGCGCGCGTGCAGCCCCAGTTTGTTGACAATTTCGACTTCTTTAATTTGCATGGGAAGACTCCGCGTTGATTTGCACCACCCCGCGCTGGCCGCCGCTCAATCCTTTTTCGATCACGGCTGCAAGCGGTTCGTTACGATAGGTCAGCACCCGCACCAGCATCGGCAAATTGGCACCCGCCAGACATTCGACCTTGCCCGGCTGCGCCAGGCGGCAGGCGATATTGCACGGCGTCGCGCCGAACATATCGCTCAATACCAGCACGCCGTCGCCGCTGTCCAATTGCTGAACCATATCGCGCGCCTTGACCAGCACGGCATCGGGATCGTCCTGGACAAAGACACCCAATGCCATCAACTGCGGCGGTTTCATGCCGACGACATGGCTGGCACAGCGGATCAGATGCTCGCCCAAGTCTTCGTGCGTGAGAAGTAAAATTCCAATCATGTTGCGATCACTTTGTATTCAGGTTTTATCGATATTTGTCCGGGGATTTTAGCACTGACTAGGCGCTCCATCGCCTGCATTACCGGCAATTTCCGGAAAAATATTTTCATTGATAATATCCAACTATTCGTTTGCCGAATACGTTATATTTATTCCGATAGAGTTAATTACATTGGAAAACTCCAAGCCTTTGGCATGTAGCAAACGATATAAAACGGATATCGGAATGGTTTGATCTAAAGCGCGTCAACTATTTGGGTTGGATTAAAAAAATGAAAAAAAACGACCGGATCCTGGCTTTGCGTAAAGCGGCTGAAGCGATGGCGCGCGGCGATTTCGCACCGGATATCCCGGTCGGCGATGACGACATCGGCCATCTGGGCCAGTCGCTCAAAGCATTGTCCTCGTACCTGCAAAAACAAGCCGAAAGAAACCAGTCTTTGTACCAGATCATGGTTGAGTGCAACCTCAATTTGCAGTTGATCGATGTGCTGAATCACATTTACGAATCCTTCCAGGAACATTTGCCTTACGACCGCATCAGCCTGGCTTTACTGGAAAATGACGGCAGCAAGCTGAAACTGCACTGGTCGCGCGCCAGCTATGACAAGCTGGAATTAGTCACCGGCCTGTCGATCCCGGTATCCGACCGTAGTTTGCACTCGCTCATCGACCTCAACCAAATGCAGGTCATCGACGATCTGAGCGTGCATTTGCGAAAACATGCCAGCTCCAGGCTGGCACAAGCCATTGCCAAGGAAGGCATCCGCTCCTGCCTCATTTGCCCGTTGATCGCCGCCGGCAAGCCGGCCGGCTTTATTTTCTTTTCCTGCCGCACAAAGAATTCGTACCAAAATCTGCATAAGGATTTATCGCTGCAAATCGCCAGCCAGCTGGCCGTCATTATCGAGAAAACACAGCTTTATAAAGGCATCAAGCTCAACAAACTGCTCATCGCGCAGAAAAAATCGCTGGAACAGCGCGTCACGCACGATGCGCTAACCGGTTTGCTCAACCGCCCCGCCATTTTCGATATCCTGCACAAACAGATTTTGCGCGCCAAGCGCGGCGGATTCGGCATCGCCATAATCATGATCGATATCGATCACTTCAAAACCATCAACGATACCTGCGGCCACCTCATCGGCGACGCCGTGCTGTGCGAAATCGCCTGCCGCTTGACGCAATCGGCGCGCTCCCATGAATATATCGGGCGCTACGGCGGCGAAGAGTTTCTGGCGATTATCTCGCCGTATAACCAGGAAGGCGCGATCAAAGCCGCGGAAAGATTCCGCGCCGCGATTGCCGCTGAAGCCATTACCGCCAGCCAGACATCAGTTCCGGTAACGATCAGCCTGGGTGTGGCCATCGCCGCGAACGAAGCCGAGCTGGATGAAAATTTACTGTTGCAGCGCGCCGACGACGCGCTTTATCAAGCCAAACACAAAGGCCGCAACCGGGTTGAAGTGGCGCAATAACGTTCATCGCTGCAATCAATCCCGCAACGCGGCTTGAAATTCAGAAATCAGCACACCCCGCCACGAAATCCTTGTGTGCGGCGTATAATACGCCTCCAAGCAGATAAACCAACCGATTAAATCGATTACTCACTTTCGTAAACCAGAACATGACTCAGGAAAATCCATCAGCCACTCCTCAAGATGAAAACCAGATTATTGCCGAGCGCCGTGCCAAACTGGCCGAATTGCGCCAAGCGGGCAATGCCTTTCCGAATACCTTCCGGCGCGAGCATTTAGCGGCGGATTTGCACCGGCAATACGATGATTTAACCAAGGAACAGCTGGAAGAAACGCCGGTTGCGGTCAACGTGGCGGGGCGGATGATGCTCAAGCGCGTCATGGGCAAGGCCAGTTTCGCCACGATCCAGGACATGAGCGGCCGGATTCAGTTGTACATATCGGATGATCTCACCGGCGCAGCCGTGCATGCGGCATTCAAGCACCATGACTTGGGCGATATTTTCGGCGCGCAGGGTACGTTGTTCAAAACCAAAACCAATGAGCTGTCGATCCGTGTCACGGATTTGCAGTTACTGACCAAATCGCTGCGCCCGCTGCCGGAAAAATTTCACGGTTTGTCCGATCAGGAACAAAAATACCGTCAGCGTTACCTGGACTTGATCACCAACGAAGAAGCGCGCAAGGTATTCACGACACGCTCGAAAATTATTCAGGCGATGCGCGAATTTTTCGTGGCGCACGGTTATCTGGAAGTCGAAACCCCGATGATGCATCCGATTCCCGGCGGCGCGACCGCCCGGCCTTTTGTGACGCACCATAACGCGCTCGATATGGAACTGTATCTGCGTATCGCGGCGTAACTGCATCTGAAACGGCTGGTGCTCGGCGGCATGGAAAACATTTTTGAACTTAACCGCACTCTCCACAATGAAGGA
>JAFEEV010000356.1 GCA_018240935.1 Pseudomonadota bacterium | reverse complement strand
GCGTGTCGAACAATCCTTGCGCGCGGCGCCGCGCTTTGGCTTGATTGATATATTCGGAAAGATCCGCCGGCGCATCGGCAGGCGGTACCGGCGGTGCTTTAGTTTTGGCGACTTCTTTCGCCGGGATCGGGGCTTTCGGTTTAACAGGCTTCTCCGCCGCTTTGGGTTTGGTTTGCGGCCGCGTTGACGACGCCGGTGCGGGCTTGGGCAAGGTTTTTGGCGCCGGTTTCGGTTCTTCCGCAGCTTTCGGTTGCTCCGGTTGCGGCGGGGGCGGGCTGGGTGCGGCAGCCGGCATTGAGCTGGTGGCGTTCTCGTCTTCGTGTATATCGATAAAGCTTGCGGCTACGGGCGGCGGGGTTTCGATTTTCACTTCCGGCATCGACAGAAAAAAACCCACTCCCCAGATGATCAGCAGCCAGACGAGCGTAGCCAGCGGCAACGGCCACCATAGGCGAATGTCTCTCGAGCGGGAGCTTGCCATGCCGGTTTGCGTTATTTATGTTTGACTGCGATCAGGAAATGCTGCGCACCGGCGGAACGGGCGCGCAGCATGGCTTGCACGACGATACCCTGGGGCGCTTCGTTATCCGCCGATACGATCAATTTTTGCTTGGAGTCGGCGAGCAGCGGTTTGAGCGTGCTGGCCAGCGTATCCAGCGTGACTGCGGTCTGATTGATATAGATTTTGCCGTCCTTGGTCAGCGTCAACGTGGCCGGTTTTTCCGCGCTGAGTTTCTCCGCCTGCCCTTCGGGCAGATCGACCTGCAATGAATCCAGGTTTTGCATCGATAGCGAAGCCAGCATGAAGGTTGCCAGCAAGAAAAACATCACGTCGATCATCGGGATGATCTCGATTCTGCCTTTCTGAACCGTGCGTGATTTACGGAGCTTCATTGTTCGCGCCTTGTTGATCCAGCCGGATGTTATCGATCAGCCGCGTGCCGAGGCGCTCCATTTCGTCCATCGTCAGCGATTGCAGGCGGGAGAAGAAATTGAAACCGAACAACGCCACCAGCGCAATCGCCAGACCGACCACGGTCGCGATCAGCGCTTCCGCGACACCGCCGGTCACCGCAGTGGGATTCACCACGCCTTCGCTGCCGATGACCTGGAAAGCGCGCATCATACCCACCACGGTACCGACCAATCCGAGCAGCGGCGCAGCGGTGACGATGGTTTCCAGCGCCCAGAGACGGCGCGCCAGCGCTTCTTCGATGATTTGCGCTTCGTCGGCGGCGCGCGATTCCGTCCACCACGCCGGCTGATGCCGGTTGGAAATCACCACTTCAAAGAAGCGCTTGTAATAGTGGCGGCTGTCCAATCCGGAAAGAATTTTTTCCAGATCGTTCCATTTGAAACCGTAGGTTTCCACCAGATTCAGCAGATCGCTGGAAAGACGCGCGTAACGCCAGTAGATAAACGCTTTTTCAAACATGATCGCCAGCGCGACAATCGCCAGCAAACCCAGCGGCACGATGATGATCCCGCCAAGCTTCAACATCACCCAGGCTTGATTCAACTCTTCCATTATATTCAACTCCAGATTAAGGCTATTCATAACGCTGTAAACTTCCGGCGCACATCGGACCCGGCGAACGCAAGAAATTCCCGCAGCCGCTCAAACGATGCAAAATATCCGCACAAAATAAATGCTCACGGTTGTCCGCATGCCAGAGAGAAACTGTGACACAGCATCCGGAGTTACCAGGCTGACCGGATGCTAAGAATAGTTGAAAACACCCACAGTGGAAACTATTTAGTGGCAAAATGACCGGCATCTATTGCTTTCTGCAACAAAGCGGAAACCCCGGCGGGAATGATCTGCGGTTTGGGGATTTCGAGGAAAGAAAATTAAATTGCACCAACCCATTATAGCGATTAACCATGAAAAAATGTTTGCTGGTACTTGTTCTGCTGCTGACCGCCGTACCCGTCCAAGCCGGATGGATTGGCGTGGATATTGCCGGGAAATCCGGCGAAACGCATTACTTCGACCCCGAAACCCTGCGGAAAGACGGTCAGTTCCGGAAAATCTGGGTATTGTCCAGCTACGAAGAAAAACAAAAAGGCGGGCACCATGCGGTGAAAACGCTGTACGAAATGGATTGCGCGCTTAACAAGGTGCGCTCGATCACCATGCTGATGTATCCGGATAAAAAAGCCGCCGGCAAGGTGATCGGCGCGCATCATGAAGAATCCACGGATTGGTCCGGTTTCTCGGCGAATTCGATTTTCCGGCAAATTGCCGGGACGATTTGCGCGGACTGAGCAAACCGTGACGATTCTGCTGAAACGCGCGTATGAGCCGCCCGGACCGGACGACGGATTGCGGGTTCTGGTGGACCGGTTGTGGCCGCGCGGCGTTTCCAAGGATGCGGCGCGCATCGATTGGTGGTTCAAGGATATAGCGCCCAGCACATCACTGCGCAAATGGTTCGGCCATGACCCGTTGAAATGGGACGAGTTCAGGAATCGTTACTTTCAGGAATTGGATCAAAATCCGGCAGCAGTCGGACAACTCGCCGAGCATCTGCGCCGTGGTCCGGTTACACTGGTTTACGGCGCGAAGGATACGGCGCATAGCCATGCGCTGGTACTCAAAGCGTATCTTGAAAGCTTAAAACAGCACTCTTAAGTACGCCGCATGACAAGCCGGGATCAGCCGGTAGCTTGTAACACCGCCCAACTTACCTCGCATTCCCCCGCTTCCGTCGCGATATAAGCCGATTGTTCGCTAATCGTGACTGAGATATCCATCGTCCGTTGCGCCAGCTTCGCCAATGCTTGAATGTCCGGCGATTGAAACTGGTAAATGGCGGCGGTCAGTTCGTTGAATTTTACTTGTTCCTGCATCCACCACACGTTCGATTTGGTGTTAAAGCTGTACACCTTGACGCTTTGCGCGATCCGGGTGGCTTTCTTGATTCGTTCCGGAGCGGGTTCGCCGACGTCGATCCATAATGCAATCCGGCCATCCGGGCTGTGCGCCCACAGATCGGGTTCTTCCGCGCTGCTCAGTCCTTTGGTGAACGCCAGCGATTCCTGCGCATTGAGACAAAAGGCCAGCATGCGCGCCATCATCCGTTCCAGCGTTTCGGACGGATGCTGCGCGACGGTCAGGTTGAGCGTGTCGTAATACTGGCGATTGAGGTCGGTCAGCGCGATTTTGAATTTATAGATGGTCGGTTTTAACGCCATGAATTAAGCCTTAGCAAAGAACCGGCATTATTTATTTTCCATCGTGCTGATGAACGCGTTGGCTTCATTAATCGACTTCTCCATGGAAGAAACCAGCGCCGACACGTCGGACTTGATGTTGCCCAATTCGCCTTTGAGCGACGCGATGGCGCGTGCATTCAGGTTATGTTTGAGATACATGACTTGGTCGTGAAACACCGTGAGAATCGGTTCAATCTTGGCTTCCGCCTGTTTCATCGACGCGATCAGTTGACGGTAATGCACCTGGGTGGCGTCGAGTTTCTTCTGGCTGTTTTGCCGCAGCGAGGCATTGCTGTATTGCGTGATTTCCTGTTTCCATTCGCTAAACAAGGCTTCCGAGACGCTTTCGATATCGGCGATGCGGCTTCTGACTTCTTCCGCCTTGCTGACGCTGGCTTCGTACGCGTCGTTCAGTTTTTTGTAGGTGGCTTCCAGATCGCCGCCTTGAAAGTTGGTGGCGGCGGTGAATTGTTCCAGCGCCGATTTGAACTGCTCCTTGGTTTCCTGCTGCGTGTCGCGCGCTTTCTCCACGCGGTAGACCATTACGTCGCGTTTGGGAATGCCGACTTTTTCCAAACCTTCCAGGTACATCGTGGTGCAGGCGCTCAGCATCAGGATGATGGAAAGTATGAGTAAACGGTGCAGAGTATTCATGAT
>JAFEEV010000355.1 GCA_018240935.1 Pseudomonadota bacterium | reverse complement strand
TTGTCAATCACTCCAACAGACAAGTAAAAAGACAGCGTTACTAATCAATCGCAATGCATTCTAATAATTCTGCCTGCTGCGTCAATAATCAAGGCCATCGATACCGCTCCCGGATCGGGGTTTCCGATGCTTTTCCCGGCATGCGGGCGGGCGCGGCCGATTTTTGGGGTGAGATTTCTGGTAGCTTCGGCAGATTGTTTGGCAATTTCGGTGGCCGCTGTCCAGGCTTCGGACACTGAAAGCCCTTGAGTAGCGCCTTTCATCAAGGCAGTGGAAAATGGATACAGCACGTCGACCAACGTTTTATCGTTCAATTGCGCCTTGCCGGCAGCAATAACGGCTTGCAGCGCCGCTGCGATACCCGTCGCAAGGGTTGCGGCATCCGGCCTGGCTTCGTCGCCGAGGGCACTGCCGAGATTGCGCAGAATGACACCCCATAGCATGCCCGAGGTGCCGCCGGCGCGATCCGACCAGGCATCGCCGGCGGTAATCAGCGTTGTCCCCGCTCCGGCGTGCGCGGCGATTGCCGTCTTGGCCGCTCCGGCGGCTGCTTTCAATCCGCGCTGCATGCCGATGCCATGATCGCCGTCGCCGGCAATCGCATCCAACCGGCCCAATTCGTCTTGTTGCACTGCAATGACATCGAGCGCCGCTTCCAACACTGCCAGCACGATGTTGGCTGTTGCCTGCGATTGCGCGGAACCGGGGTTTAGCGGATATTTGCCGCTGGCTTGCTTTGCTCCGGTATCAGCATCGATTGCAAAGCCATCATAGGCGATGACACCTCGATGAAACGCCGGTGTATCGACAGCCGCCAGCCAGCCCTGTTCAAGCTCGTCATTCAACCAGAACAGTGTCAACGACACACCCGCCATATCGAAGCTGGTGATCATTTCGTCCACCACCGGCGCGACGATGATCAATCCGCGCGCGGTCAACAGTTGCTCGATCTTGCGGTAAACCACAAATAATTCTTCGTATTTCACTGCACCGAGGCCGTTCAGGATGACGCCGACGCGTGCGCCGGAAATATTGTTGACGGTTTCGGGAATCTCGGCTAACAGTTTGCTGACCAACAGTTCCGCCAAACCATCGGCGCTGGGCGCATTAACGCGATCCAGACCGGGTTCGCCGTGGATGCCCATGCCGACTTCCATGATTCCGGATTCGACTGCAAACAAAGGTTTGCTGGCGCCAGGCAATGTGCAGCCGGAAAACGCCACGCCCAGAGAGCGCACGCGATCATTAGCTGCGGTTGCGATGCGCACGGCTTCATCCAGCGATTTTCCGGCATCGGCGGCAACGGCCGCGGCCTTGAACACCGCCAGTGTACCGGCGATTCCGCGGCGTTTGTAGCGTTCATGGAGCGGAGCCGAAGCGATGTCATCGGTCACCACCACCGAGCGGACATCGATACCCTGCGCGCGCAGATGTTCCTGCGCTTGGGTGAAATTGAGCACGTCACCGGCGTAATTGGCGTAACAAAACAGAATGCCGCCGCCCGCATCGGCGGCGTGCGCCACATTGCAGATCTGTTGCGCGGACGGTGCGGCGAAAACGTTGCCGAGTGCGGCGCCATGCGCCAAACCTTGACCGACAAAACCGCCGAACGCTGGATAATGCCCCGAACCGCCGCCGATGATGACAATCACCTGACCGGGCTTGGCTTTATGGCGGCGGATGACACCGCCGTCGACGCGCCGGATTTTATCCCGGTGAGCGGCGGCATAACCTTCGGCTAATTCATCAGCAAACTGCGCCGGATCATTGAATAAGTAGGTCATGTCATCCGGCTGCCGGTCAGTCCTACTCTCCGGCTACCGGGTGAGCGTTAAAACGAATTTGGAAATCGAAGAACAAATGACAAGCACAGCTATTTTCATCGCCAGGAGTGCTATTGATTGAGTGTCGTTACAAAATCCAGAACTTCTTGAACGTGGCCGGGTACTTTCACGCCGCGCCACTCTTTTCTTAAGATGCCTTGCGCATCGATCACAAACGTGCTGCGTTCGATGCCGAGAACTTGCTTGCCGTACATATTTTTCATTTTCATGACGCCAAACAGGTTGCAGACTTTTTCGTCTTCGTCACTCAGCAATTCAAAGGGAAACTGCATTTTTTCCTTGAAACACTGGTGCGATTTAAGATTGTCGCGTGATATGCCCGCCACGATACAATTTTCCTTCGTAAACTCAGGCAGGTGATCGCGAAAATCCTGGCCTTCCAGGGTGCATCCGGGTGTATCGTCTTTGGGATAGAAATAAATAACCACATGCTTACCCGCATTAGCCGATAATGAGAATGCCGTATTATCAGTCGAGGGTAAGGAAAAATCTTCAACTGGATGATTGATTGCAAGCATTTGTTATGGCACCTGTTTATTGATCACGATCGCTATATTATTGTGGCCGAGCTTGACCGGTTCGCTAAATCCTTGCAGATCCCCGCTGGCAGTGACAGCCTGGCCGGATTTCGACACTCTGGCCTCGATTACGACTTCCGGAAAGCTTGACATTTTCATCGCCGGCGTCATCGCCATATCATCCGTCAGTGTGAATGAAGCAGGAAGATCGCTCGCTTTCAACCGTAAAATCGCCAGCGGCATTTTAGGTCCTGATTTGGCCCGCGCGTAAATGAATAAGGTATCGCCCGGTGAGACTTTTCCCGCCAGTTCGCTGCTGATCGTCACGCTCCCCGACACGGAAAGCGGCGTTGCCGCAGGCGCATCAGCCCTTACCGCTTTTTCCGCCGGTTGTGCGTTGGCTTCTGACTTCGATTCCGCAACCTTAACCGCTTGCTCCGGCGCTGCCGCTTTGCCGCCGGAGGCCAGTAACCTGGCTTCGGCGATGCTGTCTTTCACGGTTTGAGTCAACTGCGCGTCTGCGGGAACCACTTGCAGCAAATTTTCCCAATGTTCGGCTGCTTGCGCATATCGTTCCTGCTCAAATTCTACCGTGCCGGCCAAGGCCAATGCTTTGGGGTATTTGGGATCGATGCTCAGCGCCTGATAAATCAACTCGGCCGGTTTACCCGCTAAATTACCTTGATTCTTCATCGCCAGAACATCGGCGTAATCACTCAGGATTTGCGGATTATTGGGAATTAATTCGGCCAGCTTGGCATAAGTATTACTGGCTTCTCCGTACCGGCCCATGATGGCGTAGGTGCGCCCCAGCATCACCCAGCCTTCGACATCTTCGGGATTTTCACTAAGGCGCTTGATCAGATTTTCCAGCACCGATGAGAAATTGTCATGCCCCGCAGGTGATCCGCCACCATCGCGATTCATTTGGGTAGCGCTGGCGAGTTGCGCTTGCGGCAACAAGCCGCGCGTATCACCGATGGCTAAATACAAACTGACGGCGGCCAGCGGCAGTGTTAGTGTAATGACTACGGACAAGGCGATATTACGGAACTTCTTATTCTTATCAACAACGACAGTGTCACGCTCAGTCACATCCTGCAGCATGCGTTGTTGCAGTTCCTGCTTGCTTTTATCATATTGTTCCCGGCTGAGAATATCGTTCTCCAAATCTCTATCCAGCTCGGCAATTTGATCGCGGTAGACTGTGATGTTAACCGCATCGTGCTCTAAATTTTTAAGTTCATTGTTTCTGCTGCGTAGGAGCGTTGGAACCACAAACAGCAGCGCGGTAACAATAAAAACCCCGGAAATAACCCAAAAAGCCGTCATACGTTTTTACCTTTTTTATCCTCGTTCAGTAACGCTTCCGCTTTTTCAAGCTCTGCTTGCGAAAGCGACACTTCTTCTATTTGCACACGACGGCGTCTTAAATACATGACCAATGAAATCAACCCAAACAACAATAATGCTGCCGGACCAAACCACAGCAAGATAGTGGTAGCTTTCATCGGCGGGTTATAAAGGACGAAATCTCCGTAGCGATCGACCAGAAACTGAATAATCTCCGGGTCCGTTTTATTCGCTTTGATTTGTTCGCGGATTTCACGCCGGATATCGTTGGAGAAATCCGCGCGCGAATCCGCAATCGTTTCATTCTGACAAACCAGGCAGCGCAAATTCTCCGTCAGTGTCAGCATCCTTTTCTCAACTTCAGGATCTTCCGCAACCGGCACCGCTTCTTTCGACCACCCGGTCATCGGAATCAGCAGAGATAGCAGAAGAACAAGCGCTACGGCCCTCATTACACCATTCAATTGACGTATCATGACAAACTAACCTTTATTTATGAAACTGGCACAGCCGCTTAAGCTTGCTGTTGCAGTTCTTTGATGAGTGGAATGATGGTCTTTTCAAGCGAGTCGACAGTCACCGGTCCGATTTGTTTGTGCCTGATGATGCCCTTCTTATCAATCACATAAGTTTCCGGAACGCCATAAACACCATAATCGATTCCAACTTTACCATCGGAATCCACGATGCTGATGGTATAAGGATCGCCGTAGCGCTTTAACCATTCCATCGCGGTGTTCCGTTCGTCTTTATAATTCAAGCCATAGATTGGAACGATTCCGGTTCTTGCCAATTGCACCAGCAAAGGATGCTCATCACGGCACGCC